>CAZTEZ010000090.1:0-10465 GCA_964611815.1 uncultured Bacteroidia bacterium
GGTGCTCGACGACATGGACCTCGAGCGCGAGAAGGGCATCACGATCAAGAGCCATGCGATTCGGATGAACTACTTCTACGAGGAGCAGGAGCACATCTTGAACCTCATCGACACGCCCGGGCACGTGGATTTCAGCTATGAAGTCTCGCGCGCCATCAAAGCCTGCGAGGGTGCACTGCTGGTCGTCGATGCCGCGCAAGGCATTCAGGCACAGACGATTGCAAACCTCTATTTGGCCCTCGAACATGACCTGGAGATCATCCCGGTGCTCAACAAAATTGACCTACCTGGCGCTAATGTTGAGCTCGTGCGTGACGAAGTCGTTGACCTCATCGGCTGCGACCCGGACGAAATCCTGCTGGCTAGCGCCAAAGACGGCATCGGTGTGCCGGAGATTCTGGAGGCCATCGTCGAGCGCATTCCCCCACCCGAGGGCGACCCCGACGCACCACTCAAAGCGCTCATTTTCGACTCGGTCTACAACCCCTTCCGTGGTACCATCACGTACTTCCGGGTGATGGACGGCAAAATGCGCAAGGACGATTTGCTGCGGTTTATGCAAACTGGCTCGGAGTACGAGGCCAATGAAATTGGCGTGCTGAAGATGAAGCAGGAGCCCGTCAAGCAGCTCAGCTGCGGCGAGGTGGGCTATCTGATTACGGGCATCAAAGAAATTTCGCGCGTGAAGGTGGGCGATACCATCACCTCCGCCGAGCGCCCGGCTGAAACGGCCATCGCGGGTTTCAAAGAGGTAAAACCCATGGTGTTTGCGGGTGTTTACCCGGTGAGCACCGACGAGTTCGAAGACCTGCGCGCCTCGCTCGAAAAGCTGCAGCTGAACGACGCCTCGCTGACCTACGAGCCGGAAACCTCTGCAGCCCTGGGCTTTGGCTTCCGGGTGGGCTTTTTGGGCATGCTGCACATGGAAATCGTGCAGGAACGCCTTGAACGCGAGTTCGATATGACGGTCATCACCACCGTGCCCAGCGTGTCCTACGATGTGTTCACGACCGAGGACGAGAAAATCGTGGTGAGCAACCCCTCCGAACTGCCCGACCCCAACGACATCGAGCACATGGAGGAGCCGTTCATCAAGGCGCAGATCATCACCACGGCCGAATTCGTCGGCAAAGTGATGCAGCTGTGCATCGAAAAGCGGGGCGTGTTCAAAAACCAGCACTACCTGACGCAGGAGCGCGTGGAACTGCACTTCGACCTACCGCTGGCCGAGGTCGTGTTCGATTTCTACGACAAGTTGAAGTCGATCTCCCGTGGCTATGCGTCGCTCGACTACGAGCTCGCTGACTACCGCCAGACGAACCTCGTAAAGCTGGACATCAAGCTCAACGGCGACAACGTGGATGCCCTCAGCGCGATCATCCACCGCGACAAGGCCTATGAGTACGGCAAAAAGCTATGTGGCAAGCTCAAAGAGCTGATTCCCCGCCACCAGTTCGAGGTGGCCATCCAGGCGGCCATCGGTACGCGTGTGATCTCGCGCGAGACCGTGCGGGCGCTGCGTAAAGACGTGACCGCCAAGTGCTACGGCGGTGACATTTCGCGTAAGCGTAAGCTGCTGGAAAAGCAGAAGAAGGGTAAGAAACGCATGCGCAACGTCGGCAATGTGGAAGTACCGCAGAGCGCGTTCATGGCGGTGCTGAAACTCGACGAGTAACCACGGCTTGTTTTTTGAAGCCCGCGCCTCAAAGGGGGTGAATTTTCCTGCACGATTTGTGTAACTTCAGCGTTATACCGTAGAGAATGCTGCTTGTCAATGCAGCTACAAGCACCACCGCTATGCGCTATCTGGTTTACACACTGGCTCTTTTCCTGATTTTCAGCTCTGCTGCCAACGCACAGTCGAATATTGGCTTGTCGTACACGCCGCTGCAATACGACGTGGATGCCATTCAGAACATGACTGGGATTAAGTCGAGCAAGAAAGAAGACAGCAAGTTTCTGGAGCGCGCACAGGCTGCGGCGGGTGCCTCGCTAGCGTTTGTGCCAGTCAATTATCCAATCTCTAATGAGGCCGTGTTTGACGCCCTGCCGCCCTTTTACAACGGCATCACGCTGAGCGGTAACTACGTCTTTTGGCACCAGGACGACTTCATTAGCGTATCGACGACTACAGGTCTGACCTTCGCATTTAGCGCCAGCCAGAACTTTGGTGTGAGCATGCTCGCGCAAATTCCGGCCTACGGTTTCTTCCGCCTAGGTGCCAACGCGACGCCCTACAATGAGAACAAAGTCGGCTTCGGTGTGGGTGCCGGTTTGAACTTCACGCATGCGCGCTTCCCACTCTCAACAGACGGCTGGACGCAAAATGGCGAGGGCCGTGCCAACTACGTATCACCTGCTGCACTGGCCGAGTTGACATTTAATTTCAGCGGCAACCCGTTCACCATTCGTTATCAGATGAACCTGATGCAAAGCCGCGGAGAGCTACGAGACATCCGCATCAGCCCGACTGAGACCACCGACGTGGCCGTCGACTACTCCTTCTGGAGTCTCGGCCTGATTTACTACTTCTATTAAGCCCCAAGCTCGGCAGTCAGATGCCCAATGCCCCTGCTGCTGAGGCTATTGAATCGCTGCTGGTTATCCAGTCGGCGTTTATTGGCGATGCGATACTCGTTAGCAGTTTGCTGGAGTCTTGGCACGCTGAACACCCGCATACGCAGATAGATTTGCTCGTTCGCAAAGGCAACCATGCCCTTTACGAGCACTACCCCTTTGTACGCCAGCTTCTGGTTTGGGATAAGCAGCAGGGCAAGTACCGCCAGCTCTTGCGCCTGCTCAGGCGCATCCGCCGGACGCGCTATGATCTGATCGTCAACCCTCACCGGTTTGCCAGCAGCGGCTTGCTGTCGGCCTTTGGCGGGGCGCGCTATGCGGTTGGGTTCGAGAAGAATCCACTCAGCCGGTTCTTCTCCCAGCGATTCGCACACGAGATCACCACAGCTCCCGACAGCCCGCATGAGATTGAGCGCAACCACCGCCTCATCGCGCAGTGGGTACCTGGCAAGGCACTTCCACCAAAACTTTATCCGACGGATGCTAATCAGCAGAATATCAAGTCGCTGACAACACAGCCTTTTTGCGTCATTGCACCCAGCAGTGTGTGGCACACCAAGCAACTGCCCTTTGAAAAATGGGCTGAGCTGTTGAAAGCTTTTCCGGCGGACTATCCCGTCTATTGCATCGGCGCACCCGGCGATCGCGAGTTGTGTGAGCGCCTGGCCGCCACACAGCCCAACACCCGCTCATTGGCCGGTGAACTCAGCCTGCTGGACTCCGCAGCGCTGCTCAGCCACGCCGATCGCTTATACACCAACGACAGCGCCCCACTCCACCTAGCCAGTGCCGTGGGCTGCCCTACGACGGCCTTTTTCTGTTCAACGGTACCAGCCTTTGGCTTCGGACCGCTCGCCCCTGACAGCGAAGTGATTGAACACCCTGGTGAGCTTGCCTGTCGTCCCTGCGGCTTGCACGGCAAGCGCGAATGCCCGCTCGGGCATTTCCACTGCGGGAGGCAGATCGACGTGCTTTCTGCGCGTTTACCTGTCTAGCGCTCCAGTTTTGCATACGCCGCCATCGTCTGCTCAAAGGTCTCGCGTAACTGACGGATCATTTCGTCATGATTAATGCTAGCAGGGTCGACTTTCCCCTGTTGTTCATAGTGCTCGCTGAGATCGCCCATCGCCTGAGCGCCAACGTTATAGCTCGACCCCTTCAGTTGATGCAAGAGCCGCGGGAGCAGTCTCTTGCCATCAGGTGCATCAACAACTGTTTCAAGTTGGTCCAGCAGCTCCACGGCATTGGCATCATAAGCCTGCACGGTTTCACGAAAAAAGTCAGGGTCATCTGCATCGGCGAGCGACTGCAGGTCGGTCACCGTGGACATATTCAGCAAGTCTGGCATGCGTTTAAGATAAAAAAAGGCAGCCCATTTTCATGAGCTGCCCGCATTCGATTAGAAGTTGATGATGTCAGGCGGCCTTTTGCTTGGCCTTATAGCGTTTCACTTGGCGCGACATCTGGTCGATGAGCTTGTCTGTAGCGGCTTCAAAGGTCGTATTGCGTTGCGAAGCCATCAGCGTGCTGCCGGGCACGTTCACTTTCATTTCAACGAGTTTGTTGCCCTTCTGGTGGTTCTTCTCCACGCGCAGATACACGTCAACGGTCGTAATGCCGTCGTAAAACTGGAGCAGCTTGGAAGACTTGTCTTGAATGAAGTCTTTGAGTTTGATGTCTGCGTCAAAATTGACGGATTGCACGGTTAAGTCCATAGGTAACTTGATTAGAGGTTAATCACTTTAATTGTAATCTAAACAATTCACCGTGGATTAACAAAGGCGAAACCTTAAAATAATAGAAGCGCTACTAACTCACGATTTAGGGTGGGCCTGCTTATGTACGGACTTCAACCTGGCAACCGATGCATGCACATATATCTGCGTACTAGCGAGGCTGTTATGCCCTAAAAGCTCCTTCACAGTGTTCAGGTTCGCGTCGTGGTCAAGCAGGTGGGTGGCAAAGCTGTGGCGCAGGACGTGTGGGCTGCTTTTGGAAAGCCCGGGCACCTGTTTCAACACGTTTTGCACAACGCGATAGACCAGTTTCGGATAAACTGGCTGCCATTTCTGTGTCAGTAACACAGCGAGGCCATAACCTGCATAGCGTGGCGGCAGGTGGGCAAGGTAGTTTTCAAGGGCGGCCTCTACTGTTGTATTATACGGAATTACCCGCGTTTTGTTGCCCTTACCTTTTGTCTTAATACAACGGGCGTTGCGGTCGATATGTTGCCATTGCAGGTCGATCAATTCTTGTCGACGCAAACCACAGCCGTATAACAGCTCCAGCATCAGCCAGTTACGGGCCGAAACGAAATCGCCGGCTGCCGACCGCATTTCGTCCAGAACGGCAGACAGCTCTGCCTCGGGCACGGCGACGGGTACGCGCTTGGGGGTTTTCGGTAGTTTGATCCGCAAAACAGGCGCTTCCTCAATGGTCTCGATGCGCTGGTGGTATTTCAGGAAGCTGCGTACCGCAGATAGCTTGCGGTTAAGCGTGCTGCGCTTGGCATCGAGCGTGGCGATGTAGCTGCGCACATGCAGCGGACGCAAGTTGGCCAAGTGCTCGGCTTCGGCCAGGACAGCCAGGCTGTAGTGCGCGTTGCAGAAGTCCGCAAACTGCTGCAAATCACGCGTATAGGCCGCGCGGGTGTGCGCTGAATAGTGGCGCTCGTAGTGCAGGTACGACAGAAACTGGCGCAGCAGCAGCGGGTGGTCTTCAGAGATGGGGTCGGTTGACATCAGGTGAGCGTATGAGCCGGAACGCGATGAACCCCCATTTTAAAATGCGAACAGGCGAAGCGCAATGCTTCACCTGTTATTCTTTCAACAGCCGCTTAACGACTGAGCGGAGCGGCGGTCAACTTAAAAGTTGCCGTGCTCTTCCATGTATTTCTGACGACGGGCCGCCTTGCGAACTTCTTCGCGGCGCTTCACCGATTTTTGCGTGTGATACATGCGCTTGCGCAGTTCTTTCATCACACCGATGCGCTCGTACTTCTTCTTGTAACGACGCAGTGCGCGCTCAATCGACTCGTTGTCTTTTACTTTTACTTCGATCATTCAGGCTTGGGTATTTGAATTACGGATTGCAAATATACAATAAGGTAGTATATGCCAAACGCTTTGGCAGTTTTCGGTGTTCCGAAATCGTCGCTTTTTTCTGGAAAGTCGACCCCCAAGCCGTCTAAGCAGCCTCTGCGTCCGACAGTTCACCTTAAAAATGCTAGATTCACGGGCTATGTCAGCACTTATCACCGACCGTTCAGATGCCGAGCAGCGCGATGCCAACGACCCGCTGCGCCACTTTCAGCAGCGTTTTCATGTGCCCAAGCGCGACGATGGCAGCGAGAAGATTTACTTCTGTGGCAACTCGCTGGGCCTGCAGCCGCGCAGTACGGAGCAGTTTCTGCACAACGAACTTACGAAATGGCAGCACCACGCCGTCGATGGCTGGTTCAAGCCCGAAGAACCGTGGGTGGACTTCCACAAACTGCTAAATGAAAGCTCGGCGCGCATCGTGGGCGCGCAGCCCGAGGAGGTGGTCGTGATGAACACCCTGACGGTGAACCTGCACATGCTGATGGTGTCGTTTTACCGTCCAGAGGGCAAACGGCGCAAGATACTGATCGAAGACACGGCCTTTCCGTCAGATAGCTACGCCGTACGCTCACAGATCGAATTCCACGGTGGCGACCCGGATGTCGATCTCATCCGCGTATCGCCCGAGCCGGTCGAGGATTTCGTGCAGACCGAGAAGTTCATTCGCGAAATAGAGCGCGCCGGCGATACGCTGGCGATGGTCATGCTGGGCGCGGTGAACTATTACAGTGGGCAGTTTTACGACTGCCAGGCCATCGGTGATGCTGCGCGAAAAGTCGGCGCAGTGTATGGACTCGATTGCGCTCACGCTGCCGGGAACGCGCCTTTGCAGCTGCATGATTGGGGGGTTGACTTTGCCGTGTGGTGCAACTACAAGTACCTGAACAGTGGGCCGGGTGCCATCGCCAGCGCGTTTGTGCACGAAAACCACCACCGCGATTTCGAAGGCCCACGTTTTGCCGGCTGGTGGGGCTACGACCCGGAAACGCGTTTTGCGATGCTGCCGGAATTCATCCCGGCGCCCGGCGCGGATGGCTGGATGGTCAGCTGCCCGCCCATCATGGCCATGGCACCTATTCGCGCGTCGCTGGAGCTGTTCGACGAGGCGGGCTTCGAGAACCTGCGGGCCAAGAGCGAAGACCTGACGGCTTATTTCTACCAGCTGCTGAATGAGTTGGGCCACCCGGCCCTGCGTGTTTTGACGCCCAGCGACCCGGCGCGTCGGGGTTGTCAACTCTCGTTGGTGGTGAAGGATGTCGGCAAGCAAGTGTTCGAGACGCTCGACAGCGCCGGTGTCATCGGCGACTGGCGCGAGCCGGACGTGATTCGCCTGGCGCCCACGCCCTTGTATAACAGCTATACGCAGGTGTATGACTGCGTGCAGTTGATCGCCGATGCGCTTAACAAGCACGCTTGAACGCTTATGTTTAGCGCCTGAATCGCCCTTCGCAGCACACCCTGCGCATTTTCTTTACGGTGAGTTAACATTCGCAGCCGACCAAAGGCGTAATTTCGTAAAGATTCGCCCGACCGATTCCTGTTCAATCCTGTGGAGAGCCGCTACGTCAAGCAACACATCGCCTTCTGGAGCTTTCGCATCATCGCGCTGCTGGTGGTCGCGATTTTGGTCGGCATTCTTGGCTTTATTCTGGTGAAAGGCATCGGCAAAGTTATCGACCTCAATTTCTGGATCGACTCCCCGAAAGACGGCCTGGTGGAAGGCGGCATCTTCCCGGCCATTGTTGGTACGCTGGCGCTCACGTTTTTCAGCATCCTGTTTTCGTGTCTGGTGGGCATTCCTGCGGGTATTTACATGGCCGAATACGCGCCGGAGGGCTACCTGAAGTCGTTCATCGACATCATGACCAACAACCTGGCCGGCATTCCGTCGATTGTCTTCGGTCTGTTCGGCATGGGGCTGTTTGTGGTGGTGCTCGGCTTTGGCGATTCCATACTGGCCGGTTCGCTGACACTTGCGATTATGGTGCTGCCGGTTATCATCCGTACGACCGAGCAGGCCGTCTCTGCTGTGCCCGACACCCTGCGCTGGGCCAGCCTGGGCATGGGCGCGACCAAATTTCAGACCATCCGCCGCGTGGTGCCGCCCATGGCACTGCCGCGCATCCTGACCGGCGTGATTCTCTCCATCGGCCGCGTTGCAGGCGAAACGGCCCCCATCCTGTTCACGGTCGCCGCGCTCTATCTGCCGCGCCTGCCGCACAGCCTGTTCGACCAGGCCATGGCCTTGCCCTACCACCTTTATATTCTGTCGGTTAGCAGTCCTGACCCCGAGCGCAGCCTGCCGATGGCTTTCGGTACGGCGCTCGTGCTGCTGCTGATGGTGCTCGGCATCAACTTACTCGCCAACTGGATTCGCAACCGTTTCCAGCGCCGTTTTAATCCGAACTAAACCCGCTCCTTTGACACCCTAGCGTATGTTTAAACTGGAAGCCAACAACGTCAACGTCTTCTACGGCGAAAAGCAGGCGATCAAGAACGTCACGCTGGGTGTCGACCGTAACTCCGTAACTGCCTTCATCGGGCCTTCCGGCTGCGGCAAATCGACTTTTTTGCGGCTGTTCAACCGGATGAACGATCTCATCCCTTCGCACCGTTCCGAGGGCGACCTGAAACTCGACGGCACGCCGATTCCCAGCTACGATCCCGTCGAGCTGCGTAAGATGGTCGGTATGGTCTTCCAGAAGCCCAACCCCTTCCCGAAGTCGATCTTCGAGAACGTGGCTTACGGCATGCGTATCAACGGCATCAACGACAAATCGTACATCAACGAGCAGGTCGAAAAAGCCCTGCACCAGGCGGCGCTGTGGGAGGAGGTGAAGGACGACCTGAAGAAATCGGCACTTTCGCTTTCCGGCGGACAGCAGCAGCGCCTGTGTCTGGCGCGCACCCTGGCCGTGGAGCCCTCAGTCATCCTCATGGATGAGCCGACTTCAGCGCTCGACCCCATCTCGACGACGAAGATTGAGCAGCTGATAGACGAACTGAAAAGCGCGTTTACGATTGTGATTGTGACGCACAACATGCAACAAGCCGCACGTGTATCGGACAAAACCGCCTTCTTTTATATGGGAGAGCTTATCGAGTTCGATGACACTAAACGCCTCTTTACCAAGCCAAAAGAAGAGCGTACTCAGAATTATATTACCGGGCGCTTCGGCTGAGCCACATTCAAAGGCTTATCCACACATCTTAATGATAATCTAATCATTAGATTGCAGAACCTTTTTGTCTCGCGGTCTGTTTTCTTAATTACGTCCCTTACTTTTATTACACCTACCTCCCATATATGCGCCTTATTGAAACAGAAATCCGCTCGCTTCGTGAAAAACTGCTCGACATGGCTTTGCTCGTGCAGCAACAGCTGCAGCAGGCGAACCAGGCGGTTCTGACGCATGATGTTAATCTCGCGCAACGTGTTGAGGCCAAGGAGCCTAAGATCGATAAGTTTGACAACAAAATCGACAAACGCAGTGCCCGTATCCTGGCGCTCTATCAGCCCGTCGCCAATGATTTGCGTTTTGTGCTGGCGACGATTAAAATCAACTCTTGGCTGGAGCAAATCGGCGATTTGATCGATTCTGTAGCCAAGAAGGTCTCGCAGACCCCCGAACCTTGGCCAGAAGAGCTACTGGAACAGGTCAAGTTTCAAGAGATGGCGGAAACCGTCCAAGAAGTATTGTCGTTGGCAGTCGATAGCTTTTTTCAGGACAATGTGCAAACTTCCAAGAGCATCGTAATGCTCGACGACGAGGTTGATGAGTACTATCATTGCGGGAAGCGCCGTTTGTATGAACTGATCGGCGAACAACCGCAGAACGTGGAGTCGCTCGTGAATCTGCTGATGATCCTCAAAAAGCTGGAGAATATCGCCGACTACTGCGTACTCATTGCCGACGAATCTGTTTACAACATTGAGGCGGTGATGTACAAGCACAGCGACTCCAAGATGGCCTACCGTTCCGAAGGCCCTACCCCGGTCGATTTCGACGGCTCGGCCGTCGAGCAACGACGCGCCGCGAACGGCGGGCGATGAGCTGGCTTACACCCTAGTCAGCGTGTTGTGGCGGTGGCGAGGTTAGCCCCTCGTAGAAAAACCATGTGGAAAACATGCAGGTCATATAGACCAAAAACCAGTTGAACCGCGCGACCCAATAGTAGTTCTCGAAGGGAAGCCGACCGGTGACCTCGTGCACGCCTAGTATCAAGAGTGCGATGGCCGGTAAAGCGGCAATCGGCGCTGCAATCAGTCTGATAGCCGGGTGCACACTACCATAGCGCATGAAACAAACCAGCGGATACAGCACCATCAGAACGATAGTGACAACCAGCGGCCAGTCGAGCTCTTCCTCGATGATTGGGAAGTAAGCCTTCTGCGTGGTCGGGATTAGCAGGATGATCAGGATAAAAAAGAGGGTGTAAGCGAGTACGAAGTACCAGCGCTCCTGTTTTTGGGATTTGATGAAAGCGGCCACTAAAAACGTTTTAAGGCAATTTAATCAAAAGAAGCTGTAGGTTAAAAGGCCGGCCACAGTTTAGCTATTGGACTTATTGCTCGAAAATAGCCCGTCTTTGAAGCGTTTGCTGACGAAATGCACAGCAATGAGCTGCCAAACGTAAATCGTCCCCCAGGTGATTTTTAAGAATATATCGTAATCTGGCGAGTAGTACGCCACGGTGGCATAGGAAATGAACTTGTGCGCCAAATAGCCCGAGCCCGTCAAAATAAAGCCCAGTCCAAAACACATGATCCAATGCAAAGGCGTGAA
>CAZTEZ010000091.1:0-10447 GCA_964611815.1 uncultured Bacteroidia bacterium
CGTACCGGCCGATGCCAAGGGCTTGCTCAAAGCCGCGATTCGCAACGATAACCCTGTCTGCTTTTTTGAGTCTGAGCAGATGTACGGCATGAAAGGCGAGGTGCCAGACGAAGACGATTTCATCCTCGAGCTTGGCAAGTGCCACATCAAACACCATGGCGACGACGTCACGATCATCACCTTCGGTAAAATTTATCACCAGGTGAAAAAAGCCCACGAGGAGCTGCAAAAAGATGACATCAGTGCCGAGGTCATCGACCTGCGCACCCTGCGCCCGATCGACTACGATACGATTATCGAATCGATCAAAAAGACGAACCGCTGCGTGGTGGTCGAAGAAGCCTGGCCCCAGGCCTCGCTCTCGAGCGAGTTAGCCTTCCAGATTCAGCGTCGTGCGTTCGACTACCTCGATGCACCCGTGGTGCGCGTGACGACGCAGGACACCTCTCTCGGCTACGCCCGCAGTTTCGTCGATGAGTTTCTGCCCAACCCCGAGCGCATCATCAAAGCCGTTCGGGCGGTGATGTATCTGGATTAAAACGACTGATGTTTGACTAGTCGTGCAGCGCAAGGCCCTAGGCACTAGCATTTTTCCATAAAAATGCCTAACTTAGCGCACTATTTTACCGGAAAAGCAGTCTTATTTCCGGTTCACTACAGCATACTATATGAAGCGTCATTTGTACCTCGTTCGCCACGCCGATTCTACCTGGAGCGAAGAAATCGGCAATGATTTTCAACGCATTGTCACTGAAGAGGGCGAGCGCAACGCCACAGAAATGGGCCGCCGACTGAAAGAAAAGAAAGTCAAGCCCGATCTGATCATGACCAGCCCGGCCCTCCGCGCAAAAAAGACCGCTGAGATCATCGCCAGCGAACTCGGCGTGAAAAAAGGTGTGATCGACGAGTACCAGCGCATCTACGAGGCCACCACGCGCATCTTGCTGGAGGTCATCAACTTTGCGCCCGACGACGTGAAAAACCTGATGCTCGTGGGCCACAACCCGGCCATCTCGCGCATCGTGGAGTACTTGACGAACGAAACGCTTGAGAACATCCCGCCTGCCGGCGTGGTGTCTATGACGTTCGAGGTCGAGCGCTGGCCTTTTGTGGCGATGGGTGCTGGCGAATACAATTGGTTCGACTACCCCCACAACTCCATCCACAGCAACGAGCAAACGTTCATGAAGTAAGCGATCGATTGCTGATCGACCGCTTGCAATTGACCGTTCACAAGTGTTTAGCTGGAAAGCTCAACATGCGCTTCCTGCCATGGATTAGGTTCTAACCGACTTACATCCAGTGGTTTTTCCCAGATATTCAGACTAGCACGCGCTTGCTCAACGAGCATGCCCCAGCCGTTGCGTGTGCGTGCGCCCTGTGCGGCGCAGTGTTCTAAAAAACGGGTTCGGCGGGGGTTGTAAATCAAATCCCAGGCAAAATGCTGAGACGTAATGGCGGCGTAATTCAGCGCAGGGGCCTTGTCAACTTCAGGGAACATGCCCACTGGTGTCGCGTTGATGATGAGCGAAAACGTGTGCAACTGCGCGTTGGCTTCATCGTAGCTAATGTGCGAGCTTGTGCTTGGATTGCGCGAGGTAAAACGTATGTCCGGCTGCCCAAAAAACTGCGTTAAAGTAAACGACACAGCCTCCGCAGCGCCACCCGTGCCTAAAATCAATGCGCGTTGCGGTCGTGCTTTCCCCAGTAGTGCCTCCAAATCAGCCTTTGCACCAAGCACATCCGTGTTAAACGCACAAAGGCCATGTTGTCGGTCAATGTAGAGTGTGTTCGTGGCTCCGATGGCTCTGACGGTCGAATCAACGTTATCTACAAATTTCAGTACCTCTCGTTTATAAGGTATCGTGACATTGAGCCCCCGAATTTGCGGTTGCTCGCGTAAGAGCGTTGCTAGCTGAGAAATATTTTGCAACGGGAAACACGCATATGGTATCGGGGGCTCTTGAGGCCTTAAAACAGTGCGAAACAATTCAGGTGAAGCGCTATGTCTAAGCGACTTACCAATGAGGCCGTACCGGCTTTTGCGTGTCATTAGGGGAGTTGAACTAGGAAAAATTTGTAAACAGGCAATAAACTAAGCACAAAAACTACTTTGACGTTCGCGCGAATTGTTTAAACTTGTAGACGTACCCCAAAGGTAGGCTGTCTTCTGCTCTTGGATCATCCGGGATTTGAAGTGCAAGATTTAAATCCTATCTTTATGGTCTATGTCTAAACTCTCATACTCGTTGCCTTTAAGGGTTAGCTCATTAGGTTCTCCCAGATTCTGAAACTATGCTGCAACGCTTACTACTTCTGCCACTGCTTGTTCTGATCTTTGCCGGCTCAGCTCAGGCACAAGACCCGCAATTCTCACAGTTTTATGCCAACAAACTGCTGCTTAGCCCAGCGTTTGCAGGCTCTGCTGGAGGACCACGGGCTGCACTCAATTACCGTAACCAATGGCCGCGCATTCCCGGCAACTTCGTTACGTATGCCGCATCTTACGACATGCCCTTCTTCTTCGGCATGAACTCTCGCGACCCACGCCACGGCCTCGGCATCAATGTGATGGCTGACCAAGCTGGTGCCGGTGTTCTGCGTAAGATCGACGCCAACCTTAATTATGCCTTCCTGATTCCGCTCGGTCGTCAGGATGAGCACGCCATTCGCCTCGGCGTTTCCGGTGGCATTCAGCAGTCTTCTGTCGACTTCTTCCGCCTGCAATTCCCCGATCAGTTCGAAGATGGCGGATTTGATCCAGTATCGGATGAAGCCCTGCAAGGTTTAAATGGTAACCGTATTCATGAAGAAGTAGGTGCAGGTATTCTGTACTTCAATAAACTTTTTTACGCAGGTGCCAATGTTCGCCATATCACCATGCCAGAACAAAAGTTCCTGCAGACTGGCAATACAGAAAATACGCGTCTGCCGATGCACATCGCTGCGTACACAGGCCTGAATATTCCCTTCAACAGCGACCGCCCAGACGGCCCGTCGATTTCGCCGGCCTTTATGTTCCGCTATCAGAATCCCTTCACTCAAGTTGACGTTGGTCTGTACGCAAACCTAGATCCTATCGTTATAGGTACATGGTATCGCGTGATCGACAACGATGCTGCCATCTTTTTGGTTGGCCTGCAACAAGACAACTTCAGCGTCGGCTATTCTTACGATTTAACCCTCTCAGACCTTCAGCAAGCCAATACTGGCGGTGCTCACGAGGTCTCGCTGGTGTTCACATTTGACGGCCCTCGCGCCAAACCGCGTAAGGCTTCTGCAAAAATGTCTTGCCCGCGGTTCTAATCTGTTCTATCTTTGGGCCTTTGAGGAAATAATTCCGCAAAAGCTCGTGCCAACCACAGCCAAACAAAGCTTAACCTTCTCAATTACTTCTACTAAATGCTTCCTCTTATGAAATCCAGACTGTCACTGTTATTGGTGAGCGTTTTCGCCTTGACATTCTTCGGTTGCCAGGAGGACCTCGACCGCGTCGGGAAGACTTCTACAATCACTGGACGCAAGTACGGTGATGGCCAAACGTATCTGCCGCGCTATTACAAAGGGCAGGACGCCGCTCCCGGTCTTGTGTTCATCGAAGGTGGTACCTTCCACATGGGTGGCAGTGAAAAAGACATTGCCTACACACATGACAATCAAGTCCGTCAGGTCACGGTTGCCAGCTTCTACATTGACGAAACTGAAGTGGCCAACGTGCACTGGAAGGAATTCCTGCACGCCATGAAAGATAGCGTCGGAAAGGCAGACAACCTGTATCCTGACACTAACGTGTGGATGCGTTTCCTCGCCTACAACGACCCCTACAAGCAGTACTATTTCAGTCACCCCGGCTTTGATATGTACCCGGTGGTCGGTGTTGACTGGTACCAGTGCAACGAGTTTGCTAAATGGCGTACAGGCGTTGTCAACGACCAGCTCAAGCAGAACGACCCCGAGGCCATTGAATACCCGCGCTACCGCCTCCCCACAGAAGCTGAGTGGGAGTACGCTGCCCGCGGTCTCCTGGAGCAAGAGCTTTACCCCTGGGAAGGCAAGTCGCTTCGTGATCTGAAAGGCCGTTTCCGTGCCAACTTCAAGCGTGGCCGTGGCGACTACGCTGGTCGCTCTGACAAAGCGGGCTCAGAACTCATCGAAGGCCTGAACGACGCTTACATGATTACTGCGCCGATCAAGTCTTTCTCTCCGAACGACTTTGGCCTGTACCACATGTCAGGTAACGTTGCCGAGTGGACAATGGACACTTACCGCGTCCTGTCTTACCAAGACGTAGAAGATCTCAACCCCTATCGTCGTACAGGTGACAACCTCGACCCGACGATCTGGAACGATCCCTACAAAGTTGACAATTACTACGACGAAAACCCCAACGAAGCTGTTAACCGCTCGTTGCTCTTCAATCCCGGTCCTGGTAGCTCAGGCTTCGGTGAGCCCCACGCCAACTATCGCGAAGGTGTCCACGACCGTGTGAAAGTTTACCGCGGTGGTTCTTGGGCAGACCTGCCTTACTACCTCAGCGTTGGTACTCGTCGTTTCTACAACGCCGACTCTTCTAAAGCTACTATCGGTTTCCGTTGCGCTATGACTCGCGTAGGCAGCCCGCAGTAAGCAAACATCATCAAACGTTTACAAAGCGCACAGTCTACACTGTGCGCTTTTTTTGTTGTTTTGTTGAATAGAAGTTCCCTCCCCTTCGTTATCAGGCTATGCAAAACCAGCATTACGCAGTGATCATGGCAGGCGGCATCGGTAGCCGCTTTTGGCCCGTCTCTCGTTCCAGTTATCCGAAACAGTTCCACGACATCCTCGGTACTGGAAAATCATTAATCCGCTCGACATTCGAGCGCTTTCAGCAGTTTCTGCCAGTCGAGCACATCCTTGTCGTTACCAATGCGGCATACGTGGACCTCGTCCTCGAACAGCTACCAGAACTGAAGCCCGCGCAGGTGCTTGCCGAACCCATCGGGCGCAACACGGCGCCATGCCTGCTGTACGCCAACAAAGTGATCGGCCAGCAGCACGAGAATGCTCAAATTATCGTTTCGCCGGCAGATCACTTGATCATGAATGATGCCGACTACATTCACGATTTGAAACTCGGGCTAGAGCTTGCCGGCAAGGGTGAGGAGATTATCACGCTCGGTATCTTGCCCTCGCGACCAGACACCGGTTATGGTTACATCCAGTATTATGATGGGGCGCCCGATGCGCAGCATTTCCCGGTGAAAACCTTTACTGAGAAGCCCAACCTAGAAATGGCGAAGACGTTTGTTCAGAGTGGCGACTTCCTCTGGAACAGCGGTATCTTCATCTTCGATTTACAACTGATGAACCGCGCGTTTCAGGAGCACCTGCCAGAGATGTGGGAACAGTTCGACACGAACATCCCCAGTGACTCCGATGCTCACCAGGAGGTTGTACGCAGTATTTATGAGCAGGTGAAACCGATTTCGATCGACTACGGTATCATGGAGCAGGTCGACAAGGTGCGCGTGATTAAGTCGACTTTCGGGTGGAGTGATTTGGGCACCTGGAGCTCGCTGCATGAGCAGAGCGACCGCGACTTTTATGGCAACGCCGTTTCTGGCGAGGTGGTTGTTTACGAGGCGAAAAACAACGTTATCAAAAACATGAGTGATAACCTGTTGGTTGTCAAGGGTCTGGAAGACTTTGTTGTGGTTCAAACGCAAGATGTCACGTTGGTTTGCCCGCTAAAAGACGAGCAATCTATTAAGGAGATTGTGACGGATATGAAGCAGCATAAGACTGGCAAGTCGCTAGTCTAGCTCACACCATTCGTATAAATTCAGCTGAAGCGCGGGCGGTAGACGACAAAGCCGGTCAGGATTCGGTGGTACTTTTTCAAGTACGGGATGAAAGGCTTTTCCAGTACGATCTGCTTGGCGACGGATGAAGCGTGCGTGATGCGCAGTTCGCCATCGACCACGCTGATGACACCCACGTGCGACACATCGAGACCATCGACGGTGCTGGTCATGCCGACGATATCGCCGGTGCGAGCGTGTGGCAGGTAGTTCAGCGCGCTATCGAGCGGGTAGTAGTAGCGCTCAGCGTTCGACATCGCAGACTCAATGCCTTTGAGATGCTCCCAGCTCTGGATGCCACGGAACTTGTTGCGATTGCTCGAAATGTAATGAATGCGCTTGGTAAAAGGCTCGCCCCCGCGCTTGCCGATGTCTTCCATTACGCCTTCTTTGCACAGCAGGCGCATACAATCGGTAAAGTAGTGGATGCGGTCATCGGAGATGCGGTTGATGCCGTCGTAGTAGCGTAACTTGTTGAGGTAGTGGATGTAGCGATTAAAAAGCACCTCATCATAGGGTAGTCTTTCCTGGTGGCGAAACTCCTCATGCGTCATGGCGATCGCCAGGAAATTCTCGACGAACGTCACGCAGTTCATCTCCGTGACGTTCACCAGCGCGTGGCGGGCGGGGAGGCCGTAGGAGCCTTCGCCATAAGGCACGCCCTGGAAAGTGGGCAAGTGCATGCGGGCGAAATCTTCGTAACAGGCCTGTTTTGGGGTATTGCGCAAGATATCGAGCACCTGCGTTTTCGACTTACCGACGATGTAGCACAAGGGTTGGCCACTCTCGGTTTGGGCAAACGCAAGCGTGAAAGGCAGTAGCAAGAGGCTCAGGATGAAGCGGCGCATAGACGATGACTTTTGCACAACATATAACGTAAGCGCAATTCGTTCAAGTACAATCTTAGGTTCAATTGCACCGGACGTAGAATCGAAACACTCTGGATGTGGATAGCACGTTGAACGTCAGACGCGCACGGGTTCACCCTGTGGGGTAGCAGAGGCGGAAGACTCGCTTTGCAACTCACCGATGATGCTCTCGGCAGCATCCAGGATGCTATTGAATCGCGAAGTGTCAATCATTTCGCTGTAGCGTTGCCAGAAGGAACTGTCGACAGGCTCGAATTCCACTTTCTTTACTTGAATCGTGCTGTCTTTTAGCTCGCGGGTCAATTCATGGGCAAATGCCTGAAGCGCGAATGCAGACGCTCGAAAGCCCGCCACACCTGTCATTTTCAGTTTTTCGGTAGTGCATGGCGTGTAGACAATCGTCCCCTGCTTTTGTTTGAGCATGATGGGCAGAGCCGCGCGGGTGACATTCACAGCGCTGAAATAGTTGTCTTGCATCAGGCGCTCATACTCTTTGGCAGCCATCTCATGCACGGGTTTGATGATGACGCTGCCGGCGAGGTTGATCACGATATCAATGCGCTTATGCTTGTCGAGAGTAAATTCGACGATCTCGAACGCATCGTGTTCGTTGCTGATGACGCGCTCAATGGGCAGGTAGTTGCCGGCATAGCTCGGAATGCCATTGCCATCGTTGCGGCCGACGGCCACGACTTTGGCGCGATGCTTCATCAGGAGCTCGGTAGTTGCCCGCCCGATGCCTGAAAAAGCGCCAGTGACGAGTACGACTTTGTCTTTGAGCGTTGTATTAGGAGTGTTCATGGCGCCAGTATTCAAGTTTCAGTTATTAGTGAAACACAATGCAGGCAGGTAGTACTTCAAACTTAGCGAATTAAACTGAATCTAAATAGTAGTTGGGTCAAGCAGGTTCAGCCACGGCGACCCGCTCAAGTCCAAAAAGCTCTGATAGATAGGGGCTTACGAAAACGTGCTCCGGATCCAGCTTTTCTCGTACGGCCAGGAAGTCGTCAAAACGCGGGTATTGACTACGTAAATATGCGGTGTCGGCCGTGTGCATTTTCCCCCAGTGTGGGCGCCCGCCATTTGCCTGAAACACGGGTTCGAGTGCGTTGAAATACGGTTTGTAGTCCATACCACAGTACTGGTGCACCGAAATGTATGCGCGTTCTCCACCATGGCCGGGGCTGATGAGGATGTCGTCGCCAGCGCAGTAGCGGTATTCGATGGGGTAGTGCACTTTGATTTTCTGCTTGCGCACGATGTCACGGATCTTACGCAGCACCTTGGGCCCTTCTTCGCGCGGCACGCTGTACTCCATCTCGTAAAAACGCACGTCGCGTACGGCGGGGTAGAGACGATGCGCCTCGCGGACATCCACACCCGTTGCCATACCGGAGGCGCCCATTTTGCTCACAGATTTCGCCAGTCCGGGCATCAGGCGCACGGCTTCAGAGGCGAGCTTCCACGTGCGGTTCTCCCAGACCACATCCACGAAATACTGCCAGGCGCTGTCTTTGTCGGCAGGCTCTTGGGTGTAATTCAAGCTCTGCTGAAGGCAGGAGTCAGCATACGGGAACCAGAAGAGCTCGAAGTTGCGGTTGTCGGCAAGGTGCTTGTCGATGTTTTTGAGCGTCTTTTCGAGCGGTGCGCGCTTCTTGATGCGCTTCAGATTGTACGCGGGCTCGCATTGAATCGTGATTTGCGTGATGATGCCCAACGCGCCCAGGCTCACCTGCGCAGCCTTAAAGGTATCACCTTTAGCTTCCGTCAGATCCATGATTTCGCCCAGGCCGTTCACCAGTCGGATGCCCACCACTTGCGTCGGGATCACACCAAAGTCGATGCCAGAACCGTGGGTGCCAGTGCCCAATACGCCCGCGATGGCCTGTTTGTCAATATCGCCAAGGTTTTGCATCGCAAGCCCCTGGGCATACAAAGCCGGGCCCAACGCGTGCAGCTTGGTGCCTGCCCATACGGTCGCCTGCTTCTTGTTCGGGTCCACGTTGATTACGCCCTGCATGTTATCGAGGCACACGAGCGTATCGTTGGTCTCCGCCAGCGGCGTCCAGGAGTGCCCAGTGCCCACCACGCGCACCGTGCGGCGGTGTTCGCGGGCATCATTGATGATCTGCACGAGCTCCTCTTCAGTTTGCGGAAAGTGCATGTGTTTCGGACGGCAGTCGACGGTGCCGCCCCAATTCTTGAAGCCTCTGGCGTTAATCTGGCCCATAATGCTGTTGTTTGCGAAGTGATAAAGGCGTGTTATCAGTGTATTCAATTTACGATTTCCACAAGATTCACCAACTTCTGCTGAACACCGGCTGTTCTTTTGACTGATTCTCCGTAAATTCTTTGACTAAACCCTGCGATTGTTATGCAGCATACGATTGAAGCTACTGTCAAACACGTCGACCTGGAAGGCGGCTTTTATGGACTAGAGGCCGCTATGGGCTTCAAATACCAACCCGTAGACGGCCTGCCCGATGAGTTTCAGGAAGACGGCAAAAAAGTCAAAGTGACCATTGAAGACGCCGAAGGGGTATCCTTTATGCAGTGGGGTAAAAGTGTGAAAATCATTAATATAGAGTCGGCTTAAGGCCCATGCCAGACCCTTTCTTCTTAGTCTGCTACCATGACTTTTACCCTATTCGACTGGTGCTCGCTGGCGTTTTCAGCCGCAGCTTTCGTTCTGTTTACTGAGCAAGCGCGTCGGCGGGCGAAGCATCAGGATGTGTCGCCGGTGTTCACGCTGCTGGCCGTCGCTGCGGTGATTATGGCGCCGCTGTGGCAGCTGGCTTTCGGTGATGGTTGGCTCGTCGAACGCATCAAACACGCTTTGCTGGATGTGTCAGTCGGTATGCTGGCGGGTGTCGCCTACAGCGTCGTGGTGAAGGCGCAATACACGAGGCAGCTGGTCGGAAGCATACTGGTGGGCCTGGCGCTGGTTGCGTTCGTCGTTTCGACAGAAAGTCTATCGAAAGTGAAGCAGTTTTTGGAGGATGTTGATCCGCAGGAAATGCTGCAGGAGCTGGAGCAGAAGGCAAATGCGAACAGCAAACAAGTGCTCCTTGAGCTAGGGCCGGATGATGACATCGCCGAGTTGAAGACACTAATGGATAAGTACGACGCGAAATACAAGCGCGCCTTTCCTAGTTTTACACTTCGACAGTCCGAGGATATCGCACAAACCTATTTGCTGACCTTCAAGTCGGTGGTCGCCGCAAGCCAGTTCTTAACAGAAGCCAAGCGGGACAAAGAGAATGTTGATTTCGCCGAGTTTAATACTGCGATTACGCTCGACGACCCTACACCTGACGCGACCAACTGGCCTACGCTCGACAACGCGCCCGTAAACGACCCCGAGTGGCGCAATCAGCAAGCTTTCGCCAGTCTGGAACTCGACGGCCTCTACACTTTACTGGCCAGCAAATCCCCCCGCAAGCGCGCCAAGCTGGCGATTATCGACACCGGCGTGGATGGCGAGCACGAAGATCTCGACGGCATCTTCAACACCGCTGGTGGTTCTGGCGATGAGCACGGCCACGGCACCCACTGCGCTGGCATAGCTGCTGCTTTTACGGACAACGGCAAGGGTATGGCGAGCTTCAACCACAGAGGTAAGTTCGTGGAGGTCATGAGCTTCCCGGCGCTCAGCGCTTCGGGTGGGGGGAGCGTCGAGACCGTCGCGCAGGCAATCATTGATGCCACAAAAGCGGGCGCGGATGTCATCTCGCT
>CAZTEZ010000092.1:0-7625 GCA_964611815.1 uncultured Bacteroidia bacterium
AGCTCTTTCTGCTGGCTATCGAGCTGCAGGTGGATGCGCCCCATTTTCAGGATGTATACCCGTGGGTTGTCACTGATGCTCTCGTCTTTTTTGCCGGCATCGGTCAGGTGCTCCCAGGTCTCGAAGGTCACCTCCGCATCGCGCGGGCGCTTTTGCGAGCGAAAGGGCTCGCTGCGAAACGTGAGTTGCACATCGCCCCAGCTGAAAATCTGCGCGCCTTCAGCGCGTTGCAGCATCAAAAAGCCGGGCAAGATATCGAGCTGCCAGCGGCCCTCGGCCATGATTTGCGGGTACTTCTGCGTCGAATCGCAGACGTTGGGTTTGGCAATACCGAACTGCAAGTCGGCCAGATCGAGCTGCCGTCCGAGCGTGCCCTGCGACTCCACCACCTCTTGCGCCTGTATCGACTGGCTCACCAGCGTAAAGCCCTCCAACAGTTGCTTCCAGGCTGCTTTCATCTCACCACTGAGCTTGAACGTGAGGTTGAACAGCGGCGCATTTTGGTAGCGGCGCACATCTTCAATGAGCGCTTCTTCCTCTTTAATCTTTTGCTCGGCGGGGTTGATCAGCCCGAGCGTCCACTTTTTCCAGCTACGGGCCTGCTCTTCATAGACTTCCATCCGTGCTTGCGCGCGATCGATTTCGGGCTGCCGGTCTTCGCGGCGTTCTTTCAAGTCCACGATCAACGCCTCGAGGGATTTACCAGGACGCTTTGGCTCCCAGCTTTTCGCCAAGTCTTTGAACAGCAGGCCCTTGGGCAAGTTGAGCTCGCCGCTCACGCTGCCTGCCGAAACATTGACTGCTACCGATGGAATGTCCATACTGCAAAGATAAGCCACGCAAAACTAAGTCTCGAATATGCGGGGTAATGCCTACGTGACGTAGCATAAAAAAACCGCCTGCTAAATTACCAGCAGGCGGTTGTTGTTATCCAAAAAATACGTCAGGTTTAGCGCACACGCTGCACACGCCCGGTTTGCGCCAACTCGCCGTCGATGGAGATGCGGTAGTTGTAGATACCGGCAGCAACGTCGTCGACAGAGAGATTGATCGTACCCGCGCCGATGGCTTGCTCGGCCGAATAGACCAGCTTGCCCAGGGCATCGTAGAGTTCGAATTGCAGCTTGAAAGCGCCCGTTGGTACGTTCTCAAGTTTCAGCGTGAGCTCATTCGTGAAGGGCACGGGGAAGAGCGCAATCTCGAGGCCCGGGAAGGCTTCGCTGACACTCGATGCCGGGCCAACCGTCAGGGTTTCGGTTAGCGAGCAGCCGCGGTCGTCTTCGATAACCACCTCATAATTGCCTGGTGTCAGGCCAACTACGTTCGGAGTGTTGGGTAGCGCAGGTGTCCAGTCGTAATCGTAGGGCGGGTTGCCACCGGTTATGGTCAGGCTGATTTCGCCGTCGCTGGCGCTCATGTCAGAAGCGTCCGTCACAGCGGGGGTTAGGGTCAGCACATCCGGCTCTTCAATCGTGAAAGTGCCGACACTGACCGTGCAGCCATTTGCGTCGCGGCCTTCCACATCGTAGGTGCCAGGGCTGAGGTTATCGAAGAAGTCTTCGAGCAAGAAGCTCGCGCCGCCGTCGATACTGAACTCGTAAGGCGGGGTGCCGCCCAAAGTCAGAGCCAGGTCAATGGAGCCGTCGTTCTCGCCGAAGCAGCTGACATCGCTCACGTTGGGCGAGGGCTGAATCGGGCCCGGGTCGCCAACCGTTGCAGAAGCACTACCCTGGCAGCCGTTGGCATCTATGACCAGCACATCATACGTGCCGGCTGCCAAACCGCTTACAGTCGCACCATTGCCCACATTAGGGGTCCAGGTATACATCAGCGGGCTGACAGCAGCAGCGCCGGTGGTCAAGCTGATACTGCCATCTGTTTCGCCAGCACAAGAAATATCGGTGACGTTAGGGGTCACAGCAAAGCCGCCAGCGTCAATGATCGTCACCGTCTCAACCGGCGACTCGCAGCCTGCCGCACTGCGCGCTTTCACCTGATACGTACCCGCCGCCAGTCCCAGGAAGGTGGGCGAGCTCTGGTACGTGAGGCCGTCGTTGATCGAGTACTCGGGTGCCGCACCCAGATTCGTGGGCGTGATGCTCAACGAGCCGTTGTTTGCGCAGTTGGCGTTGTTCGAGTTCACGCTAATACTGGCTGCTGGCGGGTCGGTGAGTGTCACCTGCGCCGTGGTGGCCGTGCAGTTGTTGATGTCACGCGCCAGTATCGTGTACGTGCCAGCCGCCAGACCAGTGAAGCTGCTAGCCGACTGATACGTGTTGCCGCCGTCAATCGAGTATTCGTAAGGCGCTACACCATCTGTGGCCATCAGTATGATGCTGCCATCGGCGGTGCCGTTGCAAGCGGGGTCGCTGCTACTGCTCACAACGACGGTCAGCGAAGCTGTCGGGCCACCGACCGAAATTGTGCCGCCACCGGTGATACAGCCGGCGTTGTCGCTCACCACGACATCGTAGTTGCCAGGCGTAAGGCCAGTGAAGCTGCTTCCGGTCTGGAACGTGCTGCCACCATCGATCGAGTACTCAATCGGTGTGGCCGTGCTGGTGGCGGTGATGGCAATTTGGCCATCTGAGCCCGCGCAAGTCGCATCGGTGGGCGTCACGGCAGAAACCGTCGGGCCGCCTGTGTTCGATACCGTAATGCTGGAATCGGCCGTGCAGCCGTTGCCGTCAGTGACTTGCGTCTGGTAGGCACCACCGGCCAAACCGGTGAACAGCCCAGACGCTTGGGTCGTCGCGCCGCCGTCAATGCTATACGTGTAGGGCGATGGCGCGCCACTGGCCGTCAGGTCGATCTGGCCATCGCTGGCACCGCAAGCAGCGTCGGTGACGCTGGCGGCCACGTCGATTTTCGGCAGCACCGTCAGCGCGATGTCGTCTGCCGGACTGTTGCAATTGCCAGCTGCTTGTTCACGCGCATAGTAGGTTACGCCAGCGGTGAGCGGCGGTGTCGTGAAGCTCGTGCCCGTGGCGACTGGCATGCCAGTGAAGCCGGGGTTATCGTACCAGTTGATCGTACCGCCGCTGGTCGGTGCGCTGCTCGTGAGCGTCACACTTGCGCCATAGCACACGTTGGTGCTGCTGGTCGAAATGCTGGGTTGGAAGGGCACGTTGGGTTGCGTCAGCAGGATACCGTTCTCTTCGGCGGTGCAACCAGCGCCGTCGTTGATGGTGAGGTCATAGCTGCCCGCGCCGATGTTCGGGATCACAAAAGTCGAATTGGAAGAGCTGCCGTTCAGGCCGTTGTCCAGACTGTAGTTGAAAGCCGGTTGCCCGCTGGTAATCGTTACCACAATCTGACCGTTCGACGAGCCGCAGCCCGTGGGGTTGGTCACGTTGGTGTTGAAGCTGAGCACCGGTGCCGGGTTCAGCGTTGTCGCCTGCGTTGCCGAGCAGTTGTTTGCGTCTGTAACAGTCACCGTGTAGTTGCCAGCACCCAAGCCGGTGAAGGGCGGCGTATCGGTCGTGCCGTTCATGCTGTAAGCCAGCGGGGCGGCGCCACCGGTAGTGGCAACGTCAATCTCGCCATCGCCCGTGCAGCTGGGTTGTGTTACATCCAGTGCGAGTGTCGGCGCGTTGGGGTTGTCCACGGTGCCTGTGAAGTCGGCCGTGCAGCCGTTCGCGTCTTGAACCGTAATCGTATACGCCCCGGCTGCCAGACCCGTGAAGGTCGAGGTGCCGCCAAAGCTACCACCCTCAATCGCATACTCCAGTGTGCCCGTACCGCCGGAAGCGCTGACGTTCAATTCACCGTCCGACTGACCGCAACCAGCGTCCACGCTGGTGATGCTGGCCGTGATCTGTGCGGGGTTCGTCAGCAGGACGCTCACCGGAGCCGATACGCAGCCTTTATTATCGAGTGCCACCAGGGTGTACGTACCTGCATTCAGGTTGCTGAAGGTGGCACTGCTTTGATAGCTCACGCCGTTGTTAATGGAGTATTGGTAGGGCGGAACGCCACCGCTGACGGTCGCGAACTCAATCTCGCCATCATTGCCGTTGAAGCATTGCGGCGGTGTAGACGTGTGGTTGTCGATGGTGGTCGTGCCCGCATCGTCGACGGTCTCGGTGCCGGTGTCCTCGCAACCCGAGGCGTCGCGCAGAACGATGTCATACGTACCCGCCAGCACGTTATTGAACACACCGCCTGTTTGGAAGTTCGCGCCATTATCAATCGAGTATTGATAAGGTGTCTGCCCGCCGCTGGCGGTAATCGTAATCGAGCCGTTGGCATTGCCACAAGACGCATCGGCGGTGGTGGCCGTAAAGCTCGGGCTAGCGTTGACACTGATGAACGCGGTCTGTGTTTCGGTGTCAGTCAGCGAGCCGCCTTTGGTGACCGTCAGCGTCACGGCGTACACGCCGGGGCTGTTGTAGGTCACGCTTGGGTTTTGCGCAGTGCTGGTGGCGGGGGTGCCGCCGGGGAAGCTCCAGCTCCAGCCGGTGGGGCTGCCGGTGCTGGTGTCCGTAAAGCTGACGCTCGTGCCTTGGCAGACGACCTGTTCGTTGGCCTCAAAACCGGCTTCAAACACGTCGCCGTCGATGTTGACGTTGTCGATGTAGAGGTCATTACTCCAACCGGTTTGGGTCCGGAACGCCACACGCACGCTGGACTGCCCATCGTAGGCCGAAAGGTCGACCTCATTACAGGCGGCGTTACTGTTGCCGCACCAGTCGGTGGGCGCATCGGGCGTAAAGTCCGAGTTTTGGCCAACGGTGGGCGGCGTAACGAAGCTACCGCTGCCATCGTCGACGTAGGTTTCGAGCACCGTCCAGGTTTGCCCGCAATCGTCGGAGACCACGATCTCGAGCGTGTCGGGGCCGTAAGTCGGCCAGCTCTGGTAGGCATGATCGAAGGTGAGGGATACATCAATGAGACCCGTGAAATCAAGCGGCGGAGTGATCAGGTAATCTTCCTCACCCAGTTCATCGTAACCCGAGAAGTTCATGTGCGCCGCGCTCGTGCCGTATTGCGGCCCGCTACCCGTTACATCGTCAATATTCCAGGTGATACTACCAACATCCAGATTTTCGATCGTCCAGTTGTTGGTTGCAAAGTTGCCAGACTCAAAGTCGTCTTCAAACGGCAGGCTCTGCGAGTTCTGTACCTGGATGTAACTGAACTTGGTCTCAACGTCCGAGCCAAATGTGTTGGTGGCCGTCAATTCAACCGTGTAGAAACCGGCAGTTGAAAAGTCTAGCTGCGGGTTTTGGCTGTTGGCATTCGTTCCGCCGACAAAATTGACGCTGCCCGGGCCAGTGATGTTCCAGCTCCAACTTGTGGGCGTGTTGGTCGACAGATCCGTCAATTCAACAGGCGAGCCGATGCAGGTAACGAGCGGGTTGGCCTCAAAATTAGCAACTGGTTGGGGGCTGGCCGCACCGTCGACGTTGATGTTGTCGAGATACAAGTTATTGCCCCAGCCACTGCGATTCACAAACCGCAGGATGACCGCGCTCTCGCCATCGTAAGCCGATAGGTCGATACTCGGGCAGTTTGCACCCGTACCGTTGCCACACCAATCAGCTGCAGCGGGCACAAAGTTGGCATTTTGATCGACGTCGTTGCCGGTAGCGTATGTACCAGTGCCGTCTTCCTGAAACGTGACGATTTCCGTCCAGGTAGCGCCGCAGTCTGTGGAAGCCTGAATGGTAAGCGTATCCTGAAAATCGACGTCTAAGCGGCGATAGGCATGCTCGAACGTCAGCGTATTATTGGTGGTATTGCTCAGATCCAGCTGCGGCAAACTCAAGTAGTCTTCAGCAGGCGCAGTGTTGTAATCGAAATTCTCAACCCAGACGCTGCCTGTACCCACACCCTGTCCACTGGCCGCCGTGGTGTGCTCCCAGGTGATGTCGTTATCCGGGTTTTCGATGATGATATCCGTCGGAATGCCCGTTTCGAAGTCTTCGTCGTACGGCAGGTTTTGCGAGCCGAGCACCGTCACGAAACCACTCTTGGTTTCGGTGTCCGAACCGCCAGCGTTTGTCACTTGCAGCGTTACCGCGAACGAGCCGGGGCCGTTGTAAGTCACACTCGGGTTGGGCGAAGTCGAGGTCGAAGGCGTGCCACCCGGGAAGCTCCAGCTGTAACTGGTGGGGTTGTTCGTGGAGGCATCCGAGAAGTTGATCGTGGTGCCTGGGCAAATGTTGTCGTCGTCAGACGTAAAGTCGGCCACGGGCGGGGGCACCACCGCTGCCTGAACGTTGATGTTATCCAGGAACAGGTTGTTACCG
Source organism: uncultured Bacteroidia bacterium (assembly GCA_964611815.1). Lineage (GTDB taxonomy): Bacteria > Bacteroidota > Bacteroidia > J057 > CAZTEZ01 > CAZTEZ01. Next base: position 6,255 of record CAZTEZ010000092.1, read on the forward strand.
AAGTTATTGCCCGTTCGGAAACGGATGCTCACGTTCGACTCGCCGTCGTAGGCGGATAAGTCGACAGTCTGGCAATCGGAACCCGTGCCATTGCCGCACCAGTTGTTGTTGCCGGGCGTGAAGGCGTTGGTGCTGGTGGTGGCGGTGGCAAAGCTACCAGTGCCATCTTCGAAGTAGGTCGCAACGGTCGACCAGGTGAGTCCGCAGTCAGTCGAAACGTCCACAAACATAGAGTCCGTGGCGTTAGTGCTGAATCGGCGGTAGGCATGGTCAAAGGACAGCTCCACATCCGTTTCGCCACTGAAATCAAGCAGCGGTAATACCAGGTGGTCGAAATCATTCGGCCCGGTATTGTAATTGAAAAAGCGCAGGCGCATAGAACCCGTGCCGTTACCAAATGCCGTGGCATCGGTCGTGTACTCCCAGGTCAAGTCGCCATCCGGGTTATCGATGGTAAGCTCGGTGGGTAGTGTGCCGGCGTCGAAGTCTTCTTCATAAGGCAGCGTCAGCGCGTTGCCAACTTTGATGTAGCCCGACTTGCTTTCGATATCCGTGCCGAAGGCGTTCGTCACGGTCAGCGTCACGTCGTAGACACCGGGTGTGTTGTAGGTCACGGTCGGATTCTGGGCCGAAGAGGTCGCCGGTGTGCCGCCAGCGAAGGTCCAGCTGAAGGCCGTGGGGGTGTTCGTCGATTCATCGCTGAAGCTCACCGTCGCACCCGTACAGATGCTGGTGGCGTTGGCCGAAAACGCGGCGATGGGCGGCACCGTCGCGCTGCCACCGGAGATGATGATCGCAAAGTCCTGCGAGCCGTTCGTCAGGTTACCTTTATGATTGACTGTGATCGTGTACGACCCAGCTGTTGGGTTGGCGATAAAGATCTGCTCGACGTTATCCGTGTTATTGTCGCCGGTAGTTGCGATGGCCGTCGGGTTATTCGGGTTGAGCACGTAGGGCTCAAACGTTCCGCCCGGGCCTGTCACGCGCAGGTCGAGGTCGTTCACGAGCTTCTTGTTCGTCGGGTCCAGCGTGTGCGGGAAGCCCTCAGCCTGGCCAGGCACGTCTGTCCAGCAGATCGTCACGCGCAGCGGTTGGCTGCCATTGGAGGTCAGGTTATACGTCTGTGAACCCCCGTTGGCAAGCGTGTTCTGATAGAAGGTATCGACACCGGTTTGGTCGGCGATATGGTCAGCGGCTTTGCGCGTATTCAGCAGGCCCCAACCGTAGGTGTAATCCGGACCGGGGTTACCGGCTTCATCGGCCGTGTGCAGCACAATGCCTTTGATCGTATGGGCGAACAGCTCGTCACCGGTTTCGTTCTCAGCATGCTCTTGAAGGAGCATGATGGAACCCGCTGCGGTGGGGCCCGAC
>CAZTEZ010000092.1:7635-10402 GCA_964611815.1 uncultured Bacteroidia bacterium
AGGCCATGTTGCCGTTCGATTCCGTAGAGTACAAACCGGAGCCATTGGCGACGATATCCGGCTTGATACGGCCGTCGTCTGTAGGGCCGCGCGACGAAAAGCCGGTGATTTGTACGTCAGAAGGCTGCGTCCAGCCACCGGGAATATCTTGTGTGGCACCGACGGTGATCACATTTTTGGCGCACTGCGTCGGTGAGATGCAGTCGAAATCGCCGTCGTCGTTGCGCGTGGCGCTACTGAGTGTCCAGCCACCGGAGCCGTCGTCGACAAAGTGCTGGCCGGGGAAATCGTCGTTAACGTCGTTGCCGGCAGACATCACCCAAACGTGGTAGGGCGCGTTATACACGATTTCGTCTGCAAGGCGCGGGCGGAAATCGTAGTAGCCGAAGGTGTAGTCTTCCACGGCACTCACCGATGGGTCGCCATACCAGTACCAGTCGGCACCGTCGAACTCAAAGCCGCCCGGCGCACCATATGAGTGGTTCGAAATTCGAAGCCCCCCCGAGGTTTCACCAGCAATTTCGTTGAAAGAATTGTTAAAGTCGTAGGCCTTCAAAGAACCTTCGTAAGCCATGCCCTTGGCGTCTGCATCCACACCGGCGGCAATCATCGTACCGGCCACGTGGGTGGCGTGGCTGCTAAACGAACCAGCTTCCATATTCTGCACACGACTACCAAATTCAACGTGCGAATCGCGCACCAGGCCGCCGTCCCATTCGCCCATCGTGTAGCCGTTGCCCGTGAGGTTGTAGCCGAATCCCCCGCCCGGCCACACGTCGTCAGTCGAGCTGGTGCGCGCTGCATCCAGGTTGTGGGTGGTTTTGTAAATCTTCCGACCATCTTCGGTCACCATTTCCAGTACAAACAGCTTGCCGTTGGGCCCACGGTAACTTAGCGAAATCCCCGTCTTTTGCGAGAGTTCAAAAGCGCGCTTGCGCCCTGCTTGGTAGTCAGCATCGTAAATCTTCGCCAAACGCTGCAACTGAGCAACATTGGTCTTATCATCGATGGGCACAGCCCGGCCGATTTGTTGGGCGAAAGCATGTTGGGCGAAAAGAAAGAGAAAAGCTAGGAGCAGTATGCTACGGAAGTGGGCAGGAAAGGTCATAACGTATGGAATGCAAATTCAGGAAAGGTTCAAAAATAATAAGGTTTGTGAAACCGAAACAGCATCCGCTTGCCGATTGCCAGAATCAGCACTTGAACTGCTACCATGCAGCGTTGAACGACTTTTCTCTACATCTGGCGTGCAGCAAATCGGCAATAACACCTTCGCCAGCACCCTTTCAACAGCAAAGCGTGGAAAGGTGCACAACTGGCGTGCAGGTCTTTGCTGTATACTGCATCCTGAATCGAAACTGATCGCTCACCCACATACTCGCGACATGGCAATGAAACGCATCGAACTCATCGACCTCTTCAAAAAACTGGAAAAGAAACCTTCTGAACTCGCCATCCGCTCTGCTTTCGGAGAAATCGGCAAGTGGCTGATTAACAAAGCGCAGATCACAGCCGGCCGCACGCCCTACCGGATCTGCGAACTGGAATTCTACTACAACAACCCTTTCACCCACCCCGACCCCTACACCCGAGAGCACGAGCTACTTGCGGAAAACATGAAGTGGTACTTCCACCCCTCGGGCATGGACCTCACTTTTGGTGACGGCACCAACATGGGCGGAATTACGATTCGCGCCATTCGCAAACTGACTGGCAACGAAGACTACATCGCAGGCCCGCTGAAAGTGAAGGAAGAGCTGGCGCTTTCGGCCGGCTACAAAGACGGCAAAGAATTGCGTGCTGCACAGAACGGTGCCGACGCCAAAGATGACAGCAGCATGCTGCACATTGAGCGCGAAGACCTTGACAAGATTGCGGTGTTCAGCGGTCCGCGCTTCAACCTCAAAAACCCCGACATGGACCCCATGAAGGCGAAATTTCAGGTGGCGTACTACCGCTACTTCGCTTACCCCTTGCTTGAGCACCGTGGCAAAGAGTCGGTCATCATTCGCCAGTGGCTCGAAGACGGTGCGTATCAGGAGGAGAATATCAAGAAGATCTTCGGCAAAGCTAGCCTGTAAAGAACTCCTGAAAATCAGCGAGTTAAAGTAAATCTCAGGGAATCAATTGTCCAATCAATCCGGCAGCGCATAGCGTGTGCGCTGCTGGATCGAGCGGGCGATGGTCATCTCGTCGGTGTACTCCAGTTCGTTACCAAGCGGAATGCCCCGGGCGATATTCGAGATGCGCACGTTGCTGTTTTTCAGCTGCTTGGCCAAATAAAACGCAGTTGTTTCGCCCTCCATACTCGCGCTGAGCGCGAAGATGACTTCCTCGCTCTCGGCATCGCTCGCGCGCTCAATCAGGCGCTCGATGGCCAGGTCAGCTGGCGAGACGCCTTCCAGTGGGCTGATTAGCCCGCCCAGCACATGATAGAGGCCATTGTACTGGCCTGTCTTTTCGATGGCAATCAAATCCTGGATGTCGGCCACCACACAGATGAAGCCGCGTTCACGGCGGTGGCTACTGCAAATTGGGCAGACCGGGTCTTCGCTGATATTGTTGCAGACCTGGCAACGCTGGGTGCGCTCGCGCAGGTGTTTTAGTGCTGTGCTGAGCTGCTGCACCTCAGCTTCGTCGGTGCTCAGTAGGTGCAGCGCCAATCGCAGCGCCGTCTTTTTGCCCACGCCGGGCAGGCTGCTCAGCGCATCCACGACATCGGCAACAGGTTTGGCCAATAGCTCCATAACACGAAGGTAAGGCTTTG
>CAZTEZ010000093.1:0-10388 GCA_964611815.1 uncultured Bacteroidia bacterium
GAAAATGATCACCTCGTCGCCGGGGTGGATGAGCGCCGCGATGGTCGAGAAAATCCCCTCAGACGCGCCCACGGTGACGGTCAACCGGTCAGTGCCATCGAAACTGTAGCCGTATTTGTCGGCGATCATTTTCAGGATACCCTCGCGCAGTTTGGGCAGGCCGGTCATCGGCGCATACTGGTGGTGGCCGTCGGCGAGGGCCTGCTGGGCGAGCTCTACCAGGCGCTTGTCCGGAGAAAAGTCCGGGAAGCCTTGCGAAAGGTTCACCGCGCCGTGCTGCTGGGCCAGCGCAGACATCTTCGTGAAGATTGTGACCCCAACGCGGGGCAGTTTGGTCTCTAGATGGGCCATAAGGGGGTGTTCGTGGGTAGGGGCCAAATTATTCGCCGCCCTTTGAATATATTACCTGCACGGCCCTGCTTCAAACTTTTTCGCCTCGATTCCGTGCAGGCACACCACATGAACCTCAAACAGGACAAAAACCAGGCTTTTCGCGATTTCACAATCGACTTCGATGCGCTGCGAAGCTATGCGTCCAGTGAGGATGGCTACCGCGCTTTATTGAAAGAAGCACAGGACAGCCTGGCGCGCTGGCAGCAGGAATTGGAAGCGCAAACCGAGGTGCCCGAGCACCCTGAAGACTTCCTTCACCCAATGATTGGCGCGTTGAGTTACTTACTGGCAGAAGATCAAACCCGTACCCTAAAGTCACAAGCTATTGATATTCAACCAAGTCAGTGGCACAACAAACGAAATCAGATGCGCAATCTTTTAACCCGCCTTCAAAAAGACCTATCTTGATATAAGCCGATTCAAGCCTTTCATTTTAGTTGCTACCGACCCATGAAACTCGCCATTGCTATTATCGACGACGAATTGCTCGCCGCTAAAGCGCTCCAGGAAGTGGCCCAGCAGATGCCCGAGGTGGAGAGCATCACGGTCTATAACTCCACAGTAGAGGCCCTGCACGGACTGCGCGACCGCCCGGTTGATCTGGCACTGATGGATGTGGAGCTTGACAATGCAAACGCGTTTCAGGTGATTCAGAGCCTGCCGGACCCACCGCCCATCATCATCGTGTCGTCGCACGACAAGTATGCGATTCAGGCCTACGACTACGATGTCATCGACTACATCGTGAAACCCGTGAGCATTCCGCGCCTGACGAAAGCCATCGGGCGTTTCAAAAAACGGGCCTCCCCAGCTGCTGACAACGAGATCGACCGCCACATCTTCGTACGCACCAACGGCGACTACTCCCGCCTGAGTGTCAATGATATCTACTGGCTCGAAGGCGACGGGGAGAACACCAAAGTGGGCCTCGAAGACGATGTGCTGATCATTACCTCGCGTCTGAAAAACTTTGAAGAGCACCTGAAAAACAGCTGTCTCATCCGTGTGCACCGCAGTTTTTACGTGAACATCAACCGCATCGAGAAATTTCAGGACGAATCGGTTTTCCTGAACGACAAGCTGATTCCGCTCTCGAAAAAATACCGCGAGGCCTTCGATAAGGCGGCTAAATTCGTGCGATAGAGTCCCTGTTCACCAGGCGATTATCCCAATGCGACCACCAGCAGGTGGTTCGCGACGCTTTCGTTCAGGATGATTTCGCGCCCGCTGGTTTTGACGAGTATCGAGTTGTCGAACGGGATGTGCTCGGCGACTTCCAGCTGGGTGCCGATCGCGAGGCCGAGGCGGTCGAGGTAGCGCAAAAACTCCGGCGTGTGCATGGCCACCCCTGCGATTTCGACGCGCTCCGGTGCGTCCAACTCGGTGAGCTTCTTGGTGTTGCGGGGCAGGAAATTGCCCTCAGCATCGGGGATGGGGTCGCCGTGGGGGTCGATGCGGGGGTGTTCAAGGTAGGTGTCGAGCCGCGAAATGAGCTCTTCGGAATGCACGTGTTCGAGCTGCTCGGCGATCTCGTGCACCTGGTCCCACTTGAAGTGGAGGTGCTGCACCAAAAACGTCTCCCACAGCCGACGCTTGCGAATGACATCAATGGCCAGCAGTTGGCCATTTTCGGTGAGCTTCACCCCATGGTAGGGCTTGTAGTCGAGCAGGCCTTTCTCGCTCATCTTTTTGATCATGTCCGTCACCGAAGCGGGCGTGGTTTTCAGCGCCTTGCTCAGCTTAGAGGTCGAAACCGAGGTGCCGCTTTCCGAGTACTTGAAGATTTCCTTCAGGTAATTCTCCTCGGCCGGGCTGGGGCGCAGGCGCTCGGTAGGGGTTTCGGACACAGAATCGGGCGTTTAAGGAGTGGTCAGGGTTTGGAGACGCTATCGTCTTTGCGGGGAATGCGGTAGCTGAGACCCACAAACAGGCCGGCCGTAATGGCGCGAACGGCACCGCGGTCGGTGCCATCTTTCAGCTTGATATCTTCGATATCGAAGAGGTTGATGCCACCCTGCCCGCGTACATCCACGCGCCAGTTGTCGAGGAAGTTGTAGCTAAAACCGGCCCCCAGTTGCCCACTAATCTGCGCAATGGCGTACACATCTGAGCGCGCATCGAATTCGTTGCGCACGGTGTCCGGCAGTTCAATATCGTCCACAAAGTAGTTCAGGCCACTGAGGATGCCGACCTGCAAACCGCCAACAGCCGAAAACTGGAAGTCTTTCTCAGGGTTGCTGCGAAAACGCGCCAGCAGCGGCACTGTGAAGTACTGCACTTCTTGGCGAATCGTCTGCGTGTTGGTAATCGTGTTACCACTGACGGTATCGATCAGGCTGGTCGCGTAGGACGCCTCATCAACATACTGTGTGTAGTTCACGCCGAACTCATAGCCCCAGTTGCGGCAGAAGAACTCGCCGGCGTAGGCACCAAAGCTGTATGCAGGTAAGCCGATTTCGCGCGTCACCTCTACATTTTCCGGTAAGCCGGTTTCCGTTACCCAGAATTGGCTGACCATCGGCTGGCCGCTAAGCCCGACGAAAAATTCGCGCTCTTCGGATAGGTCTTCGGCCGAATCGTCCTGAGCAAACGTGTAGCTCGACGGCCCACTGAACAACAGCAGCGTAAGGGCGAACAGAATAAATTGGCGCATAAGCAGTTGAGTTGAGCCTGTTTTAGGCCACCCTAATTTAAGGAATGCGCAACAATTTTTGGCAGTTGAAGCAAAAAATCAGGCGGGGGTTGCCATTTCCAGCGTAAACGACTCCACGATGGGGTTGGTCAGCAGTTTCTGTGCAGCTGTTTCGGCAATTTCGCGAGCAGCTTCCGGCGAATCGGCTTCCACCTCCAGACGAATATGCTTACCAATGCGCACGCCAGAAATCGCCTCGAACTCCAGATTATGCAGCCCACTGAGCGTCGCTTTCCCCTGAGGGTCAAGGATTTCTTCGCGGGGCATCACGTTGACAAAAACCGTGTGTTTCATGGCTGCAAGTTAATCAATGCAAACGCTGGTCGGGTTAAGATTCGCGCTTAGTGCTGCTGGCTTTGCAGAGAATCCAGCTTGCGCTGCACCTCAATCTGCTTGTACGATTCGACCACATCGCCGACTTTCAGGTCGTTGTAGTTCTCGATCGACAAGCCGCACTCGAAGCCTTCCTGCACCTCGGTCACGTTGTCTTTGAAGCGCTTGAGCTGGTCGATACTGCCTTCGTAAATCACAACACCCTCGCGGATGAGGCGAATCGGATCGTTGCGGTTGATCTTGCCTTCCACGACTTTGCAACCGGCAATCATACCGACTTTCGAGATCTTGAAAGTCTCGCGCACCTCGAGGCTGGCCGTCACTTCTTCTTTGAGTTCCGGCTGCAGCATGCCCTCAATCGCATCGCGCACGTCGTTAATCGCGTCATAAATCACGCTATACGAGCGCAGGTCGATCTTTTCTTGGGCAATCAGCTTGCGGGCGTTCACCGTGGGGCGCACCTGGAAGCCGATGATAATCGCATCGGAAGCCGAGGCGAGTAGCACATCGCTTTCGGAGATACCACCAACGCCTTTCATGATGACGTTGACGTTCACTTCCTCGTTCGTCAGCTTGATGAGCGAGTCGGCGAGGGCCTCGACAGAACCATCCACGTCGCCTTTCACAACGATGTTGAGGTCCTGCACCTCGTATTGCGAACGGTTGCGCGCCGCCAGTTGGTCAAGCGACATGCGGGTGTCGGAGGTGCGGATTTTCTGTTCGCGCAGCAGCTGTTCGCGCTTGCTGGCGATATCGCGGGCGTCTTTGTCGGAGGGCATCACATTGAAGTGATCGCCTGCCGTCGGCACGCCGTTCAGACCCAAAATCTGCACCGGCGTTGACGGGCCGGCCGTTTCTACGTCTTCACCACGCTCGTTCTTCATGGCTTTGATGCGGCCGAAATACATATTCGCGAGAATGACGTCGCCGATTTTCAGCGTTCCGTTCTGCACCATGATCGTCGCCACAACACCGCGGCCCTTGTCGAGCTCGGCTTCAATAACCGTACCGTTGGCGGCGCGGTCGGGGTTAGCTTTCAGTTCGAGCAATTCAGACTGAATGAGCACTTTTTCAAGCAGCTCGTCCACGCCCTGGCCGGTTTTCGCAGATATTTCCTGACTCTGGATTTCCCCGCCCCAGTCTTCTACGAGCAAGCCCATTTCTGCGAGCTGCTCGTAAATTTTGTTCGAGTTGGCACCCGGCTTGTCGATTTTGTTAATGGCGAACACCATCGGTACATCAGCCGCCTGTGCGTGATTGATCGCCTCCTTGGTTTGCGGCATCACGGCATCGTCGGCAGCGATCACGATAATCGCGACGTCCGTCACCTGTGCACCGCGGGCACGCATGGCTGTAAAGGCTTCGTGACCAGGCGTATCCAGGAAAGCGATTTTGCGGCCGTCGTCGGGCAGCTCTACTTTGTAAGCACCGATGTGCTGCGTGATACCACCGGCCTCGCCGGCGATTACATTTTCGCTACGAATGTGGTCCAGCAGCGAGGTTTTACCGTGGTCAACGTGACCCATAACGGTCACGATGGGTTCGCGCCCCTGCAGATCTTCCTCTGCATCGTCTTCGATTTCGACGGCCCAGGTTTCGGTGGCCGACTGGAACTCGACTTCAAAGTCGAACTCATCGGCGATCAGCTCAATCACCTCTTTGTCGAGGCGCTGGTTGATGGACACCATGTAGCCCAGCTCGAAAGACTTCGCGATAACCTCATTCACGTTGATGTTCATGAGGTTAGCGAGCTCGTTGGCGGTCAGGAATTCCGTGACCTGCAGTACGCTTTCTTGTGCGAGCTGCTCCTCGAATGCTTGCTCGCGCTCTTGTGCGCGTCGATCGCGCTTTTCGCGGCGCAACTTCTGACGGCGTCGCCCACCGCCCCCCTGCATATTCGAGAGGGTCTTGCGCATTTTTTTGTCGTCGGGCTTGCCCTTGCCTTTGCCACGGGAATCCGAACCGCCCTCATCGGCAGATACGGGGGTGGCTTTGCGGCGACGGCGGCGGCGCTTACGACCGCTGGCTGAGCTATCTTCTTCGTCGTCTTTCTTCACCGACTTACCCTTCTTGCGGGTGCGCGATTCCAGGTCGCCCAAGTCGATTTTGCCTTTGACGGTCAGGCCTTTCAGCTTGTGCTCTTCCTTGTCTTCAGGCTTCTCTTTGCCCTCAGCAGCAGCGGGTTGCTCGGCCGTCTTTTCGTCGGCTTTGTCGTCAGATTCAGCTTTAGCAGCTTCAGCTTGCTTTTCAGCCTCGGCTTTTTCAGTGGCTTCTTGTTCAGCCTTGGCTGCATCTTCTTTGTCTTTACCGGTCAACTGGTCAAAAAGCGTAGGTTTACTCACCTTTGATTGCTTTTTGGCCTGGGGCTTTTGGGCCTCATCGGCTTTAGCGGCAGCCTTCTCAGCTTTAGACTCAGCTTTCTTGGCCGTCTGCTTATCAGCCTTCTTATCGGCTTTCTTTTCCGCTTTGGCAGGCTTTTCGGCTTCCTCGGCTGACTTGTTCACTTTGGCAGCCTTGTCGTCTTTGCGACCAGCTTTTGCTTTTTTGGGCGCGTCCAGGTCAATTTTGCCGACCACTTTCAGACCGGGGCCCTCCTCGCCACCATCGCCGGTTTCGGCTTCCGAATCGGCTTGGGGGGACTGCTTTTCAGCAGAGTCGTCTTTCGCCTGATCCGTGTCTTTAGCTTTGGGCGTTTCAATAGTTTCGGGCTGTTCAGCCGGCTCGCTGGTCTCGGCAGCGGGCTGCTCGGTTGTTGGTGCTTCGGCCTCTTTTTCCGGCGCTTCGTCACCAGACTTCTTTTTGGCGAGCTTGTTCTTGAGCTGCTCGGGTGTCAGCGCGGGCGAACTGCCGGGCGCCCCGGGCATCTTGAGCATGTCGGGCGCCATGAGGTTTTGTTTCAGCTCCTCATGATACCCTTTGACTTGAGCGGCCTTTTCTTTCAGGCGCTTTTCCGACGCGAACTTCTTGAGCAGCGCGTCATACATTTCGGGGTCGAGCTTCGCGTTGGGCAAATCCTCGATCTCGTAGCCCTCCTTTTGCAGGTGCCCCACGAGGGTGCTACTCCCAACGTTTAACTCCTTGGCGACTTTGAACAGACGGTATGATTTCTTCTTACCTGGCGGCATATACGCAATTTAACACTATTTGGCGGCTCTAGGCCTCTTCCACCTCCTCGGATTCGAACTCCTTACGTAGAATGGTCTTCAATTCGTCGACCATTTCGAGTTCGAAGTCGGCCCGGCGGGCCACTTCTTCGTTTGTAAGTTCGAGCACCTGCTTGGCGCTGTCGCAACCGATGGCCTTCAGGCGGTCGATTGCCCAGTCGTCGATTTCGTCGCGGAATTCGTCGAGATCGACATCCTCTTCCACCTGGCCCATGAGGTCTTGGCGGAAGATGTCAATTTCATAACCCGTGAGCTTGCTCGCGAGTTTCACATTCAGTCCACCCCGGCCGATGGCCAACGACACTTGGTCGGGCAAGAGGTACACGCTGGCGTGCTTTTTCTCTTCATCGATGGTGATGGAGTTGATTTTGGCGGGCGACAGGGCCCGGGTGATGAACAGCTGGGTGTTCGTCGTAAAGTTGATGACGTCGATGTTTTCGTTGCGCAACTCGCGCACGATGCCATGGATACGCGAGCCGCGCATACCGACGCACGCACCGACGGGGTCAATGCGCTCGTCGTAGCTTTCGACGGCCACTTTGGCGCGCTCACCGGGGTCGCGAACGATGCCTTTGATCGTAATCAGCCCGTCGAAAATTTCCGGCACTTCCAGCTCGAACAAACGCTCGAGGAACCTGGGCGACGTGCGCGAGATGATCACCTTGGGATTGGTGTTTTTCATCTCAACTTCGTGAACGACAGCGCGCAGCGTGTCGCCCTTCTTGAAGTAGTCTTTCGGAATCTGGTGCGATTTGGGCAGGCTGATTTCGTTGCCGTCGTGGATCACGAGGATCTCGTTGCGCCAAATCTGATAGACCTCGCCGACGACGATTTCGCCGACAATTTCTTTGTAGTGGTTGTTTACGAGGTTCTTCTCCAGGTCGCGAATGCGCTGGGCGAGCACCTGCTTGGCGGCCATCACATCGCGACGGCCAAACTCGTTGAAATTCACCTCTTCGGCGAGCTCGTCGCCCTCATCGTAGTCTTCGTCGATCTGGCGGGCTTCGGTCAGCGGAATCTGGAAGTTCTCGTCTTCCAGCAGCGAGTCGGCCACCACTTCGCGCTCGCGGAAGGCCTGAATATCGCCCTTGTCAACGTTTACGATAACGTTCACGTTGTCGTCGGAGCCATAGCGGCGGCGAATCATGGCGCGGAAGACGTCCTCGAGGACGGTCATCAGCGTGGCGCGGTCGATGTTCTTGAGCTTCGAAAACTCGGACAGGTTTTCGATGATACTCGCTTTGATATCGACTTCGGGTTGTTTTTTCTTGCGTGCCATCGTGCGTAAAATCGAGCGTGAGACTAATGAATCGGGTGCAATTTAACGCTGCTTGGGGGTCGAAAGTGTAAGCGAAGCGCTAAAATGTGCGTGAATATCAGGGGTTTGGGTCCGGGAGAAGTTGAGGTATTGTCAGAGAGTGATGTTCAGAAAGTAACTAAAACTTTGATGGTTTGAACGTCGTCGTAAGCAAAGCTGCTTTCTACGCGCTCGTACTTTTTCTTACCGGGCGCACGCTCTTTGTGCTCCACGGTGAAGGTGTCTTCATCAGCGCTTTTCAGCTCGCCTTTGATGTCCGTACCATCTTCCAGGCGCAGCTTCACGGTGCGGCCGATGTTCTTTGTGTATTGGCGCTTGAGCACCAGCGGTTCGCCCACACCGGGCGAGCTGACTTCGAAGTCAACCCCTTCCCATCCGGATTTCACCTCTGCCAGCGCGCGCAATTGGCGGTGGATGCTGGTCAGCTGATCGATACCGATGCCGCTGTCGGTGTCCACCTGCAGTTCGATATCGCCATTGCTCAGAGGCTTGGCGCGCACAAGAAAGACCTCCGGGTCTATCTGGCCCAGCATTTGGGTGAGGGTGTCGTCGAGTGTGGCGGTGTCCAGCGGTCGTCGTATTTCAGATGCGTTAAAAAACGTTGCCCGGATGGTTTCAGAAACCCGCCCTATGGCAACAAAAAAGAGGAAAGCGCGCTTTCCTCCTCCTGAGATTGCAAATATAAGGTTTTAAAAGTGTTCTAACAAACCTAGAGCGCTCGCCGACCCTGACGCGGTTTAGTAGCCGGTGAGGCTACACATCTTGCGGGTAACGAACATGACGTCTACGTCCCAGCTTTCGTCGTCGTTATGCGAACGCCAATCGGCAACGATGTGCCAGTTGCCACTGACGTTTTCCATCCTTGCACGTATGGCGTCGCCATCTCCGTTTTCCTGGGTATCTACATCAATGGTGCGCATTCCGACTATAGCGGCGCAATAATCAGCAACGGCATAACTGGTATTATAACTAATGTTGTCGCCCAGGTTGGTGTAGCGCTCGAATTGGATTGGCAAAGCGCCGTCGACAAGAATATCGCCGTCATCTTTAATGCGCAGACGCTCCACACTATTATCGGCGTTCGCAACAGTCTGTTGTGCACTGGTATAAAAAGCAAGATCAGTGCCTTGACTAAGGTAAGAACAGCAATCATCAGTCCTTTCGGCGGTTATTTTGGCAGAAATGACATTGGCAATTACATCCCGATAGCCATAAAACTCAATAGCGTAAGAGCCGCCATCCAACCCCATCGCATCATCGGGTCGGCCAATGCGAATGCCTTGGCCTTCGTTGGCTGCAATGTGTAATGATTGAGTGGGCGTTGTGGTGCCGATACCCACAAAACCATTGCCGTCTAAGGTCATAATATGGCGGCTGCCAACGTCCGTGCTTACATCGGTGCCCTCTTGCCACACATAAAAATCAATAGCATTGCCCGCTTGCGCACCACCGTTGTGACGGGTGCGGATGTTGTGCAGGTATTCGGCAGTATTATTAAAGCCGAACAGAATCTGCTGACTCGCCGTACCGGTAGAGGTGTTGCCGGAACGCAATAAGACTGAACGCGTACCGGCATTCGTGCCCACAACATCTAAGCGCGCCTGTGGGTCAACGGTTCCTACACCCACATTCCCGTTGCGCTGCATAGAGACGATCGTGCCCGCATCAAGCGGACCGGACGTAAAACTGCCATCAACCGTTCCGGTCTGGAAACGTAAATCGCCGTCGCCGATCTCGTAGTATTCAATGCGCATACTTCTGGCGCTAACAGGCGAAAGCAATGAGATGACCGGGCGGTTATCCTGTATCGAAAGTTTTGTTTGCGGGTTGGCAGTGCCAATCCCTACATTTTGGGCGTGTGCAAGGCTGAAAAGCGAAAGCACAACAAGAAGTAACGTATATCGCTGCATTTCAATGAGTTTGAGTCACAATTTAGTATGATTCAACTAATTAAATATACGGCATTCTCATGACTCAATCAGCGAGAGCATCAATAAAGATGTGTTAAATCGTTCTAATAGCGCCACTTGGTCGATCATCGCAGCACCACCTTGCGGTGCACCTGCAGCCCTTCGCCCGCAATGTGCAACTGATACACGCCTGCTGCCAGCCCGTTGGTGCTCACCTGCAAATGATCCTCGCCGGTGGCAAGTGTCGTTTTCGTGCTGCTTACCACGCGGCCGTCGGCAGCAACCAGGCGTACATTGACGCGCTGCTCGCTGGGGCTCAGGTAGCTGATCGCGACGGGTGCATCAAGCGTCTGCGGGTTTTCGAGCCAGAAAAGCGTCTGATCGCCAGCGTTGAAGCGCACGAGCTCGACTTGCGAGTGCTGCACGCGGCCGTCGTAGTCGGCCACGCCCAGGCGGTAGAAGTTCTCACCGCTCAGCGCTTCAGTGTCGATGTGTTGGTCTTGTGGGCGCAGGTTGTCGGCCAGGGTTTCGAAGCTGCGGCCGTCGCCAGAGCGCTCGAGCCACACACGGGCGTATGC
>CAZTEZ010000094.1:0-10357 GCA_964611815.1 uncultured Bacteroidia bacterium
GGTCGAGAGTCCGATGCACGCCAGCAGGATGATTTTCTTGCGGCCGATGCGGTCGCTCCAGCTACCCAATAGCGGCGCGCCAATGAGCTGCATCAGCGGAAACGAAGCCGTTACGATGCCGTAAAGCTTTTCCGTACCCTTGAAGTCCTGGAGCATATACACCAGAAACGGCAGCACGATACTGAACGCCAGCGCCGCCACGAAATTGACGACCAGCAGCGGTAGCAGTTGCCTGAAGCCGAAGGTGATTTGCTCACTTATTCCACGCTCGGTTGCCGAAGTTTCTGGCATGATAATGTGCTTCCTGAAAGGCCAAGCGCTGGTTACAGGATTTTTACTGAATGTTTGATTAATAGATCCCGGTAGTCAGGATCGGAGTGCTCGTTTAATATAGACATATCAAACTGTTGATCGTCATTGAGATGGGTTTCGGCCACATCGGCCAATTCATCATAAAATGCGTCCGGATCATCGACCTCTATTTCTACTGCAAACATCTCGATAGGGTGTGGTGATATGAATGCCGGCATTTTGACACGGGTGTAGTAGGCCGACCTGACCTCATTGATATCAGAAAGATGCTTTTTGACTGCGTCAATAAGCGCTTTCGGCAGATGCTTCGGCTTCTGAAAGTCCAGTAAACCGCCATCAGGAAGCGCATTCTCATCTTCACTTTCAATATATGTTTTGAGATTTTCCAACAGTTCGAGGGTCTCATCTGCTTCCTGTGAATTCCCATCTATTTCTTGCATCATGGCGATCAACTCATCCGCCTGCTCTGAAAAATGACCACGATCATCGACATCGGCTTTTGCCAATTCTTGAACTTTTCGAGCGGGAATGCTCACAGTGGCATCACTGAAAGGGTTCACAAGAACACCAGAACCCTGGAATTGTCTTAAAACGGCAGGGCTATGTCCACCCATCATGACTGCGTCTTCAGGAATGCCCTCCCCTTCATGTGCGGCCTCAACGTCTGTAAACACTAATCCCGAGCCGTCTTTAAAGCGTAGTACGGCTTGTTCGTAATCGGTGTACTCTTCCATACTGTTCAGAAAAGATTTCCCGTCCATTGGCAACAAGACGTAAAGAAGGTCATAGTTCGGCAGCTGCTCATAAAACGCACTTTTCGTGAGCTTTCTCTTGTAGGTTTTTACGACCAAACTTCTTGGAAGTAAATTGCCGTCAGTTTGTTGCCTATTCATGTACTGGCTTTTTGAAGGGTTGTTTTACTGCTGTGAAGTTGCCTAAAATTCAGTAGAATCAGGAATTAAAGCACGAAGAACCCCCCTTTCGTTCCTGAACCCTATCTTTGCGGTTATGCCGCTCGACCCCAGCATCAAAAGCGTTCTCATTATTGGCAGTGGGCCCATTGTGATTGGCCAGGCCTGCGAATTCGATTACTCCGGTACCCAGGCCGCACGTTCGCTGCGCGAGGAGGGCATCGAGGTGATTCTCATCAACTCGAACCCCGCCACCATCATGACCGACCCCATCACGGCCGACCATGTGTACCTATTACCGCTTGAGCGCGAGTCGATTAAGCAGATACTTGAGAAGCACGACATCGATGCCGTGCTGCCGACCATGGGCGGGCAAACGGCGTTGAACCTGGCGGTCAGTTGCCAAAAAGCCGGGCTGTGGGAGCAGCACAACGTGCGGGTGATCGGCTCCAACCTGGAGGCCATCGCTACCGCCGAAGACCGCGAAGCTTTCCGCGAACTGATGGGCGAGCTGCACCTGGATGTGCCACGCTCGTTTATCGCCCGTTCGTTTTTGGAGGGCAAAGAGGTGGCTCAGAAAATCGGCTTCCCGCTGGTGTTGCGGGCATCGTACACGCTCGGCGGTGCAGGCGGGGCGTTTATCGATAATGCCGACGAATACGACGAGAAGCTCCGCCATGCCCTGCGCGTGAGCCCCGTGCACGAGGTGCTGATCGAGGAGAGCATCTTTGGCTGGAAGGAGTACGAACTGGAGGTCATGCGCGACGACAACGACAATTTTATAGTTGTGTGCTCCATCGAAAACCTGGATCCCACGGGTATTCACACCGGCGATTCGATTACCATCGCGCCGGCCCTGACGCTACCGGACACTCAGCTGCAGCAGATGCGCGATGCCGCCAAGCGCATCTTGGGGGCGCTCGGCAAGTTTGCGGGCGGGTGCAACGTGCAGTTCTCGATTGACCCGGAAACCGGCCGCATGATCGTCATTGAGATCAACCCGCGGGTGTCGCGCTCCTCGGCGCTGGCCTCTAAAGCGACGGGCTACCCGATTGCGAAAGTCGCCGCCAAGCTGGCCGTCGGCTACATGCTCGACGAGCTACCGAATCAGATCACGAAGAACACGAGCGCGTGTTTCGAGCCCAGTATCGACTACGTCATCGTCAAAATTCCGCGTTGGAACTTCCAGAAGTTCGAGGGCGCCGATGTCCGATTGGGGCTACAAATGAAAGCCGTGGGCGAGGTGATGGCCATCGGCCGCTCGTTCACCGAAGCCTTGCAAAAAGCAGCGCAGAGCCTCGAAATCGGTCGCAACGGACTGGGCGCCGACAACCGCGAACTGACAAAGCGCGCCGAGCTGCTTGACAGCCTCGAAAACCCCTCCGATAACCGCATTTTCCACCTGCACGATGCCATGGTGCAGGGGATTCCGCTCTCACGCATCCAGCAGGTGACGCAGATCGACAAGTGGTACCTGACAGAGATTCAGTCGATTGTGGAGCTAGAGTTTCAGCTGGCAAAATACAAGCTCGACAACCTGCCCAAAGACTTGCTGTTGCAAGCCAAACAGATGGGCTTCGGCGACCGCCAGATTGCGCACCTCGTCGGGTGCCTCGAGAGCGAGCTGCGCGGCAAGCGCATCGAGCTGGGCATCAAGCGCGTCTACAAGATGGTGGACACCTGCGCGGCGGAATTCGAGGCGCAGACCCCCTACTTCTACTCTACCTTCGATGGCGAGAACGAATCGGAAGTCAGTGACCGCAAGAAGGTGCTGATTCTCGGTAGCGGGCCCAATCGCATTGGGCAGGGTATCGAGTTCGATTATTCATGTGTGCACGGTGTACTCGCTGCCAAAGAAGCCGGCTACGAGACCATCATGCTCAACTGCAACCCCGAGACGGTCAGCACGGACTTCGATATCGCCGACAAGCTCTACTTTGAGCCGGTGTTCTGGGAGCACGTCTGGGACCTCATCCAACACGAGCAACCCGAGGGCGTGATTGTGCAACTGGGTGGGCAAACGGCGCTCAAACTCGCCGAAAAACTGACGCGCCACGGCGTGAAGCTCTTCGGCACCAGCTACGATAGCATCGACCTCGCCGAAGACCGCGGCCGTTTCAGCGACCTCCTAAAAGACCTCGACATCCCGTACCCGCCCTATGGCTCGGCAGCCAGCACCCGCGAAGCGCTTGACCTGGCGCATAAGGTGGGCTACCCAGTTCTAGTACGGCCGTCCTACGTGCTCGGCGGTCAGCGCATGCGCATCGTGATTAACGACGAAGAGCTGGAAGAGCATGTGTTCAAAGTCATGAACGAAATGCCTGGTAATAAGGTGCTTATCGACCGCTTCCTGGATGGCGCTGTGGAGTGTGAGGTCGATGCCATCTGCGACAAAGACGGCGCTGTGCACGTCCTGGACATCATGGAACACGTTGAGCCAGCAGGGATTCATTCCGGAGATAGTACGGCTGTACTACCGCCTTTCAACCTGGGCGAAATGACCCAGCTTAAAATCCGCGAGTACACCGAAAAGATCGCCCGCGCGTTGAATGTCGTCGGGCTGGTGAATGTGCAGTTTGCGGTGCACAAAGAGCAGGTCTACATCATTGAGGCCAACCCACGGGCATCGCGCACGGTGCCGTTCATCGGCAAGGCCCACCAGGTGCCGTACGTGAACATCGCCACGAAAGTGATGCTCGGCACCCACACGCTCAAAGACTTCGACATCAAGCCGCATCGCAAAGGTTACGCCATCAAGCTGCCGGTGTTCTCATTCGACAAGTTCCCGAACGTCGATAAGTCGCTAGGCCCGGAGATGAAGTCCACGGGTGAGGAGATCCGCTACATTGACGATATCACCGACCCTTTCTTCGAGAAGCTGTACAGCGAGCGGAATATGCACTTGAGTCGGTAATACTGAAAAACGTAGTCATCATGGACAATAAACTCTATTACGGCGATAATCTAGATGTACTTCAAGAACATGTTCAAGATGAGACAGTTGATCTGATCTATTTAGACCCTCCGTTCAACTCAAATGTGAATTATAATGTGTTTTTCAACACAGCGGGCGGCAAGGGATCGGTAGCTCAAACAGAAGCTTTTCAAGACACTTGGAATTGGACGGAAGACGCAGAACGCGCTTATAAGGCCATTTTTGAACAGCATAACACAGCGCTATCCGATCTTTTAGCAACACTTAGGTCTTACCTTCACGAGTCTGATATGATGGCATATCTGTCCATGATGGCCATCAGGCTTGTAGAACTACATCGCGTTCTGAAGCAAACTGGAAGTTTATACTTGCATTGTGATTCAACCGCCAGCCATTATTTAAAACTGGTGATGGATGCAGTATTCAGACCAGAAAACTTCCGAAATGAAATTATCTGGAAACGCACCTCGTCGCATTCTGATGGTAAGCGTTTTGGAAGAGTACATGATGTAATTTTCTTTTATACTAAATCAGAACAGTATACTTGGAACCCTCAATACGAACCTTATGATAAGGCCTATATTTCAAAATATTATAACAAAAAAGATGAAAGTGGTAGACTGTTCATGTCTGGCGATTTATCGGCAGCCGGTTTAACAGGTGGTGGTTATGAGTATGAATGGAATGGTCATACGAAACTCTGGCGTTTGCCCATTGAGTCGATGAAAGAGCTGGAAAGCAAAGGCTATATTTATTACACGAAAAATGGCATTGCACGCCGTAAACGTTATTTGGATGAAAGTAAGGGGTTGGCGTGTTCAGATACGTGGACAGATATTGAGGCCTTGCGCTCATGGCACAAAGAGCGCTTGGGCTATCCTACTCAAAAACCTTTGGCACTTTTGGAGCGTTTGATTTCCGCTTCTTCTAACGAAGGTGACTTGGTTCTCGATCCATTTTGTGGGTGTGGTACTGCGTTGCATGCCGCAGAAAAATTAAACCGAAATTGGCTTGGTGTTGACATAACCCATTTAGCTATTGCCCTTATCGAACATCGACTCACAGCAGCATTTTCAAAAATTCAATTTGAAACTGTTGGTACGCCCCAAGACTTAGCTGGAGCTAAAGATTTAGCGAAGAGAGACAAACACCAGTTTGAATGGTGGGCACTTTCTTTGGTGGATGCTGTTCCTGCAAACAAAAAGAAAAAAGGAGCCGACAGTGGTGTTGATGGCTTGATCTATTTCTGGACTGACAACAAAAAACCCAAGCGTGCAATTGTCTCTGTGAAAGGCGGTAAGAATATTGGAGTTGGGATGCTTCGCGATCTTATTGGAGTAAAAGAGAGGGAGGGCGCTGAGGTTGCTGTGTTCATCACACTTACTCCACCAACAAAACCAATGACAACCGAGGCTGTAAAAGCTGGCTTCTATGAAAGCCATTATGGGGATATTCCGGCTGTACAAATAATCACTATCGAAGAGCTGCTTGACGGCAAAAGGCTACAAATACCTCACATCGATAACTCCCACAAAAAGAGCTTTAAAGAAAGCGGCAAAGGAAACGGAAAGCAAAGTGGCATGGACTTTTAACGCTATGTAGGTAGCGATAAAAAAGTACTCGAAAAGCAGCCTCTCAGTTAATCACCTGCTTGCGGTTCTGCCAGGCCTCCTGAATCATGTTGTAGTAGAACTGATTGTCGAGCTTGGCTTGCACCCAGAGGTCCACGCGCAGCACCTCCTCCCAGTCTTCCTGGAAAAAGCTTTGCGCTTTGTACTTGGGTGTCTTTTTCTCGAGGTATTGCTGGATCATTTGCAGGCAACTGATCTCGCGCTTGAGCCCGCCAGCTTTGCGGAACTCATTTTTGTAGCGGTCGATGCGCAGCGATAGCTCCTCGATGTCCTTGTGCTCGTCGACATCCAACATCAGCTTGAGCAAGATGCGACCGGGCTGGCCGTCGAGCTCGTTGTACTTTTTGACTTGCTTGCTCAAAAAGCCATTCCCCTGCTGCGGCAGGTGCGCGGCAATGAGCATCGCCACGTAGTAATATGTGCAACGGATGGCTTGGTCGTTGGGCACAGTCTTCAACAAAAAGAGCGTCTCCATCTGCTTGATGGCCTTGTTCAGCTCGTTTTCGTAATAGTGGTAGAGCGCGCAAGTCTCCAGATAATCGGCGAGGAAGCCCTCGCGGAAGTCGCCTTCAAGCCCGTCCATGAACTTGCTGGTGCGATAGATGAGGCCACTGAGCAAGAGGAAGTCGCCCACCTGCAGGCCGCTGCGTAACGTGAGGTTCAAGAGGCGGTAATAGCGCTCATCACGCTCACTCTCAAGGTTTTTCTCCAATGATTTGAAATACTGCACCAGTTCGCGGTGGAAACTCACCGGGTCCTCCATCAACTCATGATACAACTGTTTGATCTCCAGTTTCTGGAAGTCAATCTGGCTGCAATCTTTCGTCAGTGTCATCGGTTGGTGCTGCTCCATCAGGGCCTGCGCTTTTGTTTGAATCTCTTGTTCTGTTAAACCATCAAAGTTGAGCTTCAATAAAGTTAGTGCCTGAATGGTATCAGTCAAGGAGTTACCATCCTGAATTGTTAACATCAAAGCCCGCTCTTGTTCACTCAGGGCTTCAAATGCAGCGAAGGAGGGCTTCTGCGAAATGGTGAGCGCGGCCTTTTGCGCACGTAGTGAACTCAGTTGCGAAAATGCCTCTGTATCGTTCTCTGAGGCGATTTTCTGAGCCTCTTCCAGATATTGCAGGGCCAGTTCGCCCTGCCGCCGTTCGAGCAGCATTTTACCTTTGGCAATGGCGCGCAAGTGTTGATAGAAACTCTGCTGGAGGTTACTGTACGAAAACAGCACAGTGATCACGTCGTCCAGCAGGGCGCGCTTCTGCATGGAGTAGAATGGTCGAGAAACGTCGGAGAATTCTTTATCGTAAACTTCGCGATCTATCTCCTTATCATACGTGGAATTTGCCAAATACGCCTCGTAGATTGCCTGAAATCGGCCCTCACGCTGGTGTTGCTTGTATAAGCGTTTTTCGTCTTTGCTGAGGCTATGCAACAGATCGAAGAGGGCCTGCATATCGGGAGTGCGTTGATTAAAAGGGCGTGTAAACAAACAAAATGAACCGACGTCGCCGTCGGTCAAAACGCTTATTCATTGGGCTAGGAGAGCCACTTGAGCAAGGTACAGCAAACATACTATTTTCTTACTTAGGTTACAAAACCTTTTACCTTTCAGGCAATTAGCGGATCTGTGGTGTCGCTTGCGATTTTGGGGAACTAACCTGCCAAGGCACGGTTTTAAGCGCGCTTATGTTATCTTGTCGGCCCATGTCTATTGCGCAAACTGCTCGGCACGAAGAGCTCCCGACGGTGATGTCCGTCGGCGATTTCCGGCTACTGCACCAGCCCAACCCCAACACCCGGCTCGTGCACGTGGCGGTCATCATGAACCTGGGCAGCCGCGATGAAACCCCTGACGAACAGGGCCTCGCGCACTTCCTGGAGCACATGGCGTTCAAGGGTACGGGCCGTCGCAAAGCCTTCCATGTACTCAACCGCATCGACTCGGTGGGCGGCGAGCTCAACGCGTATACGACCCGCGAAAAGACGGTCTTTCATGCCACGGTGGCCGCCGAACATTTCGAGCGCGCCTTTGAATTGTTGGTCGATATCACCTTCAACGCCAGCTTTCCGCAGCGCGAAGTCGTGAAAGAGCGCCAGGTGGTAGCCGAGGAGATCGACATGTATGCCGACTCGCCTGAAGATGTCATCTTCGACCGTTTCGAAGCGCTGATCTTCCCAAAGCATGCACTCGGCTGGCCGATTTTGGGTACCAAGTCGCACCTGCAAAACTTCACCGCCGAAAGCCTCTCGCGCTTCACACACAAACATTACGGCGAGAACCGCATGCTGTTCGCTGTGGCGGGCAACATCAGCGAGAAGAAGCTGCAGCGTATCGCCGATAAACACCTGTCGGACAAGACCCTAAGCGCGCAGTCGCTCAGCCGGCAGGCCCCAAAACCGGTCAAGCGCTTCAGCCGCACGTATTCACGCAGCCTGCAGCAGGCGCATGTCATCATCGGTGGGCGCGCCATGCCCCGGCGCGATACGGACTACGCCGCGTTTTTGCTGCTCAACAACATCCTTGGTGGTAATTCGATGAACAACCGCCTGAACCTGAACATCCGCGAGAAATACGGGCTGGCTTACAACATCTATAGCTTCTATACGCCCTACACCGACACCGGCTACTGGGGTGTTTATGCAGGTTGCGAGGCGAGCAACGTGGAGCGGGTGGCGAAATACATCCGCCGCGAAATGTTAAAATTTGCCGAAAATGAGCTGACCGACAACCAGCTGAAAGCCGCCAAACGGCAGTTTATCGGCAGTCTGCTCATCAGCCGGGAGTCGCGCCCGCTGCGGCTCTTGGGCTACGCCAAAGACTTGTTGGACTATGGCAAGATGTCGACACTCGACCATGCGATTCAGAAGCTCGAGGGCCTGACCGCTAGGGAGTTGCGCGATGTCGCCCAGCGCTGGATGCACCCCGAACAGCAGAGCGAACTGATGTTTGTGCCACACGAAGATTAAGGAGGCAAGCCGCAACCTTTTCGCTAGAACGACCGTTCAGAAAGCATCCCTAACCATTCAATGTCTGCACATTGTTTGGGTGTACGATTTAAAGTAGATTCACGTTAGCCAATAACAATCGCTGAGTCTGCTGGCAGTTATCACAATGCAGCATGCTCTGCTTTTGCACCGCACCTACCCCGACACTGACCCGATGACTCACCGCACACACATATTTGATGCTTCTTATGCGCGTCCGCTTTGGCTAATGCTCTTGCTGGCCGGGCTATTTCCTGCGCTGTCCCAGGCGCAATCGCTGACTGCGAACACAGCTGATAGCGATTTGCTCGCACTAGGCTTATTCAAAACGAAGTGGCAAGCCGATGTGCCGGTGCTGCTGGAAGACGGCACGCGCATCACGCGCCACGATTTTGAAGGCGCAGTGCAGGACGCGTATCTGCCCTACCTGCCGGTCTACGAAGTGCGTATTCCGCTGGAAGACGGACAGCGCTACGAACTGAACAGCATCAATGCCTACCCACAGGTGGTAGCTGACCAGCGTTATATTGAGGGCGTACATGAGATTCACGGCGAGCGCTTTAGTGCAGAGCACCTGTATCCCGCCCAGCCGGTGCAACTTAGCGGGGTGTACGTTGAGCGCAAGCAGCGCTTTCAGCTGCTGAAAATCTACCCGGTGCAGCTGCATTCGAGTGGCCACACCATCGTGCAGCACGACCAGCTGGGTTTTGAGCTACAGCCCGTGAAAGCGCCGGAGATCAAGGCGCATCGGTTTGCCGGGAAAACACAGTCCGCCTCGAAGTCTGTGTTGGCCTCTGGCGAGTGGTACAAGATTGGCGTGACCCGCGAGGGCATGTACCAGCTCGACCGCAGTTTCCTGGAGAGCCTGGGCGTGGATGTCGACAACCTCGACCCGCGCACCATCCGTCTGTTCGGCAATGGCGGTGGCACCGTACCCCAGGCCAACAGCATGGCACGCTACGACGACCTCGCTGAAAACCCCATCGTGGTGCAGGGCGAGCAAGACGGCAGCTTCGACAACGGCGATTACGTGCTCTTCTACGGTTACTCGCCCCACCCGTTTGAGTTTGTGGAACACAGAGGCCGGTATGTGCACGACTACAACTACTACACAGACACGATCTACTACTTCCTGAACGTCAACCAGACCAACGGCCAACGCGTAAGCGCCAAAGCGCCGGCAGAACAGGGGGTGCCTCAAGACTACGGCATTCGTCACGCGTTCATCAACCAGGACAAGCAGAACCTGCAAGGTGTGGGCCGCCTGTGGTTTGGAGATGAGTTCAACACCGTGCTGGACCGCAACTACGACTTGCCCGTGCCCAACCCGCGCCCGGGCTCGCAAATCGGGATTCGCCTGAAGGTGGTCGCCCGAAGCAGCGCCCCGCTGGAATCAAGTTTCACGCTGCGGGAGAATGGGCTGATGATCGGCACCGCCGTTTGTCCGGGTACGTCAACGGATAACTACACGGACGACTACGCGGAGTGGGGTATCGAGCGCTTCTTTCACCCTGCCAACAGCGTGACGGATGGCGTGCTGAACCTGCAACTAGAATACAACCAGGTGAGTGGCTCGCGTG
>CAZTEZ010000095.1:0-10296 GCA_964611815.1 uncultured Bacteroidia bacterium
TTTCGGCAACTTCCAGTACTTCTTTGATAGATTCAGCCATGGTGTTCTGTGCTTTGTCAGTTGTTTTTTCGGTAAACAAATGTAGGAAAAAAGCCGTTTGTCTGCGATACCCGCTTTTTCAGAAACGTCAGCGGCTTCAGTTGCGCAGTTGAGGCATTAGCTAACGAGCGTGCCTACGGCTTCGCCTTTCACGGCGCGTGAGAGCGAGCCCGGCTTGTTGATGTCGAAAATGATGAGCGGCAACGCGTTTTCCTGGCACATCGTGAAGGCCGTCATATCCATGACGTTCAGGCGCTTGGAGATGACATCTGCGAACGAAATCTCGTCGAACTTCGTTGCGTTCACGTCTTTTTCAGGGTCGGCAGTGTAAACGCCATCCACGCGGGTGGCTTTCATGACGACATCGCAGTGCAGCTCGGCAGCGCGCAGTACTGCGGCGGTATCGGTAGTGAAATACGGGTTGCCAGTACCGGCTGCCAGAATCACGACACGGCTCTTTTCGAGGTGGCGAATCGACCGGCGGCGGATGAATGGCTCGGCTACTTCGTTGATGGTGAGCGCGCTTTGCACTCGGCAAGACACGTCGTGGTGCTCCAGCACGTCTTGTAGCGCCAGCGAATTGATAACCGTCGCGAGCATGCCCATGTGGTCGCTCTGCGTGCGATCCATGCCCGAGGCGACCCCCTGGACGCCGCGGAAGATGTTGCCACCGCCAATCACGAGCGCGACTTCCACGCCCATCTCGGTAATCGCTTTGATTTCTTTCGCGTACTTCTCCATCTGCTCTGGATGGATGCCGTACTCAGCATCGCCCAGCAGGGCTTCGCCGCTGAGCTTCACAAGGATGCGCTTATACTTGGGTTGTGCCATGGCTGCGGGTGTATAGTCTGTTCAGAGTAAGCTAGGTGGGATAAGAACGGGCGGGGCAGATACAAAAAGAGCGTCCTTTTGGTGAGGACGCTCTTTTTATCCAAATCAATCAGCCGCCGACTTCAATGCGCTTGAAGCCAGTGACTTTCAGGTCTTTGCTGTGCTCAGCGAGGTACTCGCTGACGCTCTTTTTGGATTCTTTCACGAACTCCTGGTCGAGCAGCGTACGCTCTTTGAAGAAGCGTTGCATTTTGCCGTTGATGATTTTCTGTTTGATATCATCGGGCTTCTTGGCATTCTTGGGGTCCTGGTTCATCAGCTCCAGCTGAATCTCACGCTCTTTGTCGATCGTCGCTTGATCGATGCTGTTCTGGTCGAGCGCGAGCGGCTTCATGGCAGCGATCTGCATGGCCACGTCCTTGCCAACCGTGTCAAGGTCAACACCGCTGGTGCTTTCAAAACCAACGAGCACGCCCACACGGCCGCCCATGTGCAGGTAGCTCACGACTTTCTCGGCCTCGATGGTGCCGTAGTCAGACACGTCGAGCTTCTCGCCGATTTTCGCGACGTTGTCGTTCAGGGCTTGCTCAACCGACTTGCCACCGAGGTCCATCTGCTTGAGTGCGTCTACGTCGGCGGGCTTGTTCTCGAGCGCTTTGTCGGCAATCTGGTTGCCAAGATCCTGGAAGTCTTCGTTGCGGGCGACGAAATCGGTCTCGCAGTTGAGCAGGATAACGGCGCCAGTGCTCTGGTCGTCGCTGAGTTTCAGGAAAGCCGCGCCTTCAGCCGCCTCGCGGTCGGCACGCTTTTCAGAGATTTTCTGGCCCTTTTTGCGCAGGATTTCAACAGCGCCTTCAAAGTCGCCGTCGGCCTCAGTGAGGGCTTTTTTGCAGTCCATCATACCTGCGCCAGTTTGCTCGCGCAGTTTTTTCACGTCTTGTGCAGTAACAGCCATGGGTTTAGCGTTTAGGGGGTTCAGCGCGCGGCTTTTGCGCGCGGTTGCAAAGTTACAGGTTTTTGTTTGGGTTGAAAGCCTTTTGGCCCTGCGGAAATAACCGACTGGCCCTGAAAATAATGCCGCACGTCAGGTTTAACTGTGGCTTAACACGCAGGCGCTAACTTTGCAGATTCTGCTGCGTTCAACACGCGCGTCTTCAACGCCCTTCAACTGATGAAACCGTCCCGCACCTCCGATCGCAAGCGCATCTTGCAGATGCCCATGTGGCCGCTGATGTTCCGTCTGGCGCTGCCCGGCATGGCGGGCATGCTGCTGGTGGGGGCCAACAACTTCCTCGATGCCGTGTTTGTGGGCCGGGGCGTTGGCGAGACGGCCTTCAGTGGGGTGTCGCTCGCGTTCCCGCTGATGGTCATTCTGTTCGGCGTGGCCTCTTGTATCGGCATGGGCTCGGGCTCGGTGCTCAGCCGGGCGGTGGGTGCCGAGGATGTGGCCCGACAGCGTCGGCTGATGCCCAACCTCGTGATTATGGGCCTGGCGATGGCGCTGCCTATCACGCTCGCTTATGTTTTCTTTGCAGAAACCTTCGTCAGCCTTACCGGTGGCGAGGGCGAAATATTAGCGGCCGGCGCGGCCTACCTGCGCAACCACATGTACTTCGGCCCGGTGATCATCTTTTCGCTGGCACTCAACTTTATCATCCGTGCCGAGGGTAACGTACCGGAAGCAATGCTGTATTCGGGGCTATTTACGCTGACGAATATCACGCTGAACGCGATCTTCATCTACGTCTACGAATGGGGCGTGGTGGGTGCGGCCTGGGCCACAAACATCGCCTTTACCGTTTACTTAACACTGAATATCAGCTACTTCGTCCGTGGCCGGGCGCAGTTCGAGATCGCTTTCGAGCGCTGGACACCCGACTTTGCGATGATGCGCGAGGTCTTTGTCGTCGGCTTTTCGGAGCTCGCCTGGGACATCACGTTTATGATCAAGCAGGCGCTGATGTTTCGTATGATTGCCACGCTGGGCGACGATCACGACATCGCGGTGCTGGGCGCGGGCTATCGCCTTTTGATGCTGACGGTCATTCCGGTGTTCGGTATCGTCGGGGCGCTGCAACCGGTGATTGGTATCAACTACGGCGCGGGGCAAATCGGCCGGGTACGCGAGGCCTTCAAGGTGTTTAACATCGCCGGCTTTACGCTGCTGACGACCATCTGGGTGGCGATGTTGTTCTACACAGAAGCCATCATCGGCTTTCTGCTGCCCGAAACGCCCCTGACCGCTGCCGAGCTGCACAGTTTTCGACTGCTGGTGAGCCACCTGCCGGTGACGATCCTTATTTACACGAGCGTTACGTTCTTTCAGGCGGTGGGCAACGGCACGCTGGCAGCTGCCACGGTGCTGGTGCGCCAGTTGGTCGCGTTTGTACCGGCGGTGTATGTGCTGCCGATGCTGTTCGATATCAACGGCGTGTTCCTGAGCGTGCCAACGACAGATCTGATAGCCGTTGTTTTGGTGGTCGGCTTCGATATCTACCTCTTCCGCAGAATCAAACTGGAGGCTGACAAAAAACGGTTGACACCCAAAGACGCGGTTAGCCTTGAGACCGAACTCCCCGTCTCGGGCTAAAATTGCCTAGTTTTGTGGCAGAACCTTACAGTATGCTCACGCCCGCTTTTCGCATCATTTTGATTCTGATGGCCGTTGCCATCAGCATGCTCAGTTACCTGCAAGCCTGGTACTGGGGCGTGGCGGCCGGGGCGCTAATCATAGTCGTGGTGTTGGTGGGGCACTACCGCAACGGCACGGTGTGGCTGGCGATGGCCGAGATGCATAAGGGCCGCCACGAACGCGCCCGCAAGTTGCTGGGCTATGTCTCGGAGGTGCACCGCCTGAGCCCGAAAAATCAGGCGCTGTATGCGCTCACGAAGGGTTTTCTGTTGAAAGAAGACGGCGAACTCGCAGAAGCGAAAACCTGGCTGCTGCAGGCTGCCGAAAGTGACAAGCTCAATGGCCGCAACCGCGCGGTGGCGTATTCGAACCTCGCGATTATGGCCGCCGACCAAGGTGCACACAAACGCGCGATTGAGCACCTGGACAATCTGCGCCATCTGCCCTGCACCCCCAAGCAGAAAAGCTGGGCGGGGCAGTTTCAGAAAGAGCTGCGCGAGCAGCACCAGAAGTAACGCTCGACTGCTACCGGTGAATTAGAGCGGGAAAGACACCTGTTGGTCGTCGATGCTGGGCTTGTTGTCGGGCTCCCACCCGAGGGCCGCGTACATGGCCATGGCACCGGCGTAGGCCATCATGCCCGGGGTCGTTTCGGGTGAGCTGAAACCCTGCGTGGCGAAACGGACGTTGAAGCCGCCGTCAGGGTTGTGCGAACGCAGGTAGATCTCCCAAGCGTAGTTGATGCCGTATTCTGCCGAATCGTTGTGCCACTTTTCGAGCGGGTTTTGGGGGTCGAACATGATGCCCTCCTGTTCTGTCGGAATCAGTTCGATGTAAACCGCCGCGTACAATTCACGGTCTTTAGTCGTGGTGCGCAGGGTGTGGTTGTGCGGAAAATCGTCTGTTTGGCCTCCGAATGACATAGATGTGCGGTGTTAGGTGTTGGAATCTTAAAGGTAAGCAAATTGAAGATAGTGCGCGAATCTGTTTGTTTCAACACCAACGCCTTCGCCGTAGTGCCATTTCGTCGGCCGCCAGCAGCGAGATTATTACGTAGTTTCGCAGCATGGACTGGCTCGACCGGCAAATCGACACCCTGCGCAACCGTGGCTGGCTAAGTGTACTCGTGCTACTTGGCGGCGTGTTGGTGGTGCTGTTTTTTCTCAAGCGCAGTGGGCCAGAGCTGCTGCTTATTCCCGGTGTTTTGCTGGTGGGGACCTACCTGATTTACCATGACGCCCGCCTGGTGTGGTGGGCAGCCATCGCCCTGCTACCGGCCTCTATTGAGTTGGGTGGGCAACGCGGCGGCGGCACCACAGCCATCACCGCGCCTAGCGATCTGGTGGCCATCGTGCTGATGGTCATTGTGCTGTTGCGGCTCAATACGTTCAGCCAGCTGGTCTACCAAACGATCAAACACCCCATCGTCTGGTCGATGCTGCTGTTTTTGCTCTGGACGCTCATCGGCTCCATCACGGCCGTGCAGCCTGTGGTCGGGTTCAAGTTTTTGCTGAATACGTTTTGGTACTGGGCGGGTTTCTTTGTGTTCTCGCTGCTGCTGTTCAAGCAAGACTTCCGGCGCTACCGCACCTGGCTGTGGGTAACGGCGCCGGTGCTGGTACTCGTGTTGATGTACACCGTCGGCACCCACGCCACCAAAGGCTTCAGCTTCAAGTCCAGCTACTTCCACATGAAGCCATTCTATCTGGAGCACACAGTCTACGGGGCAGCGCTGGCGCTCTACTTTGTTGGCTATCTGCTGCTGGCACTCGAAAGTCGGGTGCGCTCCATCAGCTGGTGGTTGGCCTGGGGGCTCACGGGTATCGTCGGTTTCGCGTTCCTAACGAGCTACGTGCGCGGGGCCTGGGGCTCGGTGGTGATCGCGCTGGGGGTCTGGATACTTGCGAAATACTGGCGGGTCTTGCGCCTGCCGTTCTTTTTCTTCCTGCTAGCCGGTGGTGTTGCACTGACGGCTGTGGTCAACGACATCGACATTGAATTCACGAAAACCCAGGACCGCACCATCTTCGAGCACCTGCAATCGGCCTTCGATACCGAGACGAACCTTTCGAACAAAGAACGCATCAATCGCTGGGCGGCTGCCGTCGACATGACCGCCGAGCGCCCCGTGGTCGGCTTTGGTCCCGGTGGCTATGCGTTTGAGTTTGCTGAATACCAGCACGCGCTCAAGATGACGGAAATCAGCCAGCGCTCGCGCAACACCATCGGCACCGCCCACAACGAGCTCCTGCGCTGGAGCAGCGAGATGGGGCTACCCGGCGCGGCCTTCTTTCTGATCCTGATGGTGGCCAGCGTGTGGCGTGGGGTGGCGGGCTACCGTCGTGCCACCAATCCGTACATCAAAACCGCATATGCAGTGGCGTTCACAACGCTGCTGACCTACTACGTCCACAGCCTCGTGAACAACTACTTCGGGATGGATAAGATCACGATTCCGCTGTTCATGATGCTCGCGCTCATCACGGCACTCGACACCTGGCACCTTCGGCAATCGGAATAATCGTTTGGGAAATGTGATTTAGGCCTTCGGAAGCAAAAGTCCTGTCTTCGGAAGTTTAGGCATTTAACATGCCTTTAGGATTTGCAACTGCGCTCCAAAGCCAGTTATTTAACTATCGTAAACAACAGCAATGTTGTTTATGTTCTATAGGAGGATTGGAACCGTGATGCCCATTATCTACATAATGGGCTCTTTTTTTGCCCCTATCTCAGCTGAATTACGTGAATGAGTTTTGTAAAAACCGCGGAGGATGATTTTCGGAAAAGAACGACTTGGTTTCGGAAACTTAGTCGCCGAGATGCGCAAAGGGCGCTGGCATTCTTGACGAAGCCGTGGCATATTTGGGATGTATCGCAAGGGCGCTTACCTCACGTGGAACTGGGTTAAGCATTTAACAAGCTTTTGCGAGACATTAGGAGGATTGGAACTGCAATGCCTAGCACGAAAGTGTTGGGCATTCTTTTTTTCTCAGGGCTCTTAACTGGGGTAAGGCGCAATCTTCAGTTCGCACGCAGGTGCTCCAGTGCAGCCTATATGATGGCATAGTTTGGCTGCAGATCTCATCGGGGGGCGAACAACCCCTAACCCTGTCCAAACGCTATCAAAAAAGAAAAACCGGCTGAGCAAATCGCTTAGCCGGTTTTGTACCGAAGGGGGGAGTCGAACCCCCACGCCCGAAGGCACACGCCCCTGAAACGTGCGCGTCTACCAGTTCCGCCACTTCGGTGGGTGGGCCGCCTCGCTTGCGCAAAAACGGAGTGCAAATATAGCAGGCTTTTAACGAATCCGCCAAACTTTTTTGCAAATCCTAGTGGCCAAACGGTCACAAGAGAACCCAGTCATGGTGTTATTGCGCCGCATAAGCACTTTGTGCTAATAATCGCCAAAGGCTGAAACGCTGATGCCGATTTATGGTACTGAAAATTGTTCCACAACGGTTTCCAGGTATCTTTTCACCAAATCTCAACAGGCGTTTAGTCAGAAGACAACCCGCCATTGTATAAATGCAGTTATATTGCACTGGCAATACAATAGCGGTATTCAATGTCTTCCTCCAGGTCCAAACCGTTCATCATCACGCTCTTGCTCAGCTGGTGCGTAGTGTTAGTCAGTAACACTGGGCTGTTCGCTCAGACACCCGAAATTGACAGCCTTAAACGTGAGATTGAGCGTTTGCCAGCCGAAAGCAACGCCCGTGCACAGCCGCTGTATGAGCTGGCGATGGCCTACAAGAACACCGACCCTGGTCGATTTCAGCAAACGCTGGCAGAGCTCTATGACGTTGCCACAGCCAATAACAATATGGTAGCTAAGGGGAATTTTCATGTGTTGTTGGCAGAGTGGTTCTGGCAAACACAACCCTCAGATACGCTCTTCGTACACCTGGATAGCGCCCGCCAATACTTTCAGCAAGCCCGCGACTTGGATGGCATGCTACGAACGATGGGCGTGCAGGCCAACGCCTTAGCTGGCATTGGCGAAATTGAAGCGGCGGTAGAGATTCATCAGCAGCAATTGCAGCTCGCCGAAGAATATGGGAATGATTTGCAAATCTATCTCGCCCTGAAAGGCTTGGGTCCAAAATTGATGTGGAGCGGCCGCGATACCGCAGCTTTGGCCATCATGCACCGCGCGGCGCTGATGATGCAGCTGCAAAACAATCCGATTGAATTGGCTCAGATACTCGGCAACATCGGCTTCTACTATATCGAAAACGATCTGCCCCAAAAGGCCGAGCCCTACGTCAAGACGATGTACAAGTTGATCAGCAAGAGCGGTCAGAAGGGTATGCTCCCGATTGCCAATGCGCAGATGGGCATTTTGTATCAGCATGAGGAACAGTACGATTCGGCTGCGTTTTATTTTGAAAAGACCGTCGCTGCAGCAGAAGCAGCCGCCAACCCGGGCCTGGCGATGTCTGGCATGGCGCAGCTGGGGCAGCTGTATTATTTGATGGGAAAGTTTGAGGCCGGCAGGCCCTTACTCGAAACTTCCCTGCCAGCAATGGAGGCTATGCAGCGCTATGACATGTTGATGACCTCGTCTTTGCAACTCGCACACATACAGGTGCTAACGGGTGAGGTGGGCGCTGGCCTGGCACGGGCGCGTGAGCTCGAAAGTCAATTGGAGGGCATGCAAGACCCGGCCATGCGACTGCAGATGGCAACGCTGTTGGCAGATATCTATACTGAAGCCGGGCGCTATGAGCGGGCTAACACTTATCATCAGATGGAAGTGGCGCTGCGGGATTCAGTCTTCGACCGAGAACAGGCCGAGAAAATGGGCCGATTGACCGCCGAGTTTGACCTCGAGCGTCAGCAGCAAATCGAAAGAGAGTTGCAAGCCGCCGCCGAAGCGGAAGCGCTGGCCCGCAACCGCACCCAGTTTATGCTCATTTTTGCGGCTCTGGCTGTGGTGATTTCAGGCTTGCTGTTTCTGCGCAGTCTACGCATCCCGGCCCGTATTCGCGACGGTATGCTCTTCTTCGCGATGCTCATGCTATTTGAGGCAGTGATTATGTCCGTCGATCCATACATAATGGACCAGACTGACGGGATGCCGCTGCCAACTCTGGTGGCGAATGCGGTGCTCGCTGTAGGCTTCACGCTGCTCCATGGGCGCGTGGAAAACGCCTATCAGCGCCTGCGAAAAAAAGACTAACCCTTCACCACACAATCGGGATGCAATTGCTGGCGCACGTTTTCGATTTCCGCTTTCGTGAGCTCTGTTTTGCGTAAGTCAAGATAACGCAGGTTTTGCAGGCGCGACATGTTCGTGGGCAAGTCTTTGATACCGCTATGGCGCAAGTTGAGGTGCACAAGCTGGGTGAGCGTTGTGATTGACGGCGGGAGGGTCATTAGTTGCTTGTTGAACTGCAAGTCAAGGTGCGTCAGTTGTTGGCATTGCCCGATTTCGTCAGGTACTTCCATCAGGCGGTTAGAAGACGCGTCGAGGCGTTTGAGGCGAATGACCTGACCGATGGTATTCGGTATGGCGCGAATGCCACTGAACGAAAGGTCCAGCTCTTCCAGGAAAATCAGCTTGCCGATGCCTTCTGGTAGGTCGCTGAGGCGGTTTTTGGAGAGGTTCAGCTCGCGTAGGTTCGTCCAGTTTTCGATGCAGAGCGGGAGGCTGCGCAGGCCGTTTTCCTCGATCGAGAATTTGCGGAGGTTGCGCAGTTCGCACAGCTCGGCGTTCAGGCGTGAGATGTTGTTGTTATCCAGAATCAACACCTGCAGGTCTTCGAGTTGCCCGAGATTGTCTGGCAGTGTGTTGAGCTTGTTGTGCGCGAGGTTCAGGTACTGCAGCTCCGTAAGCTCGCCGACCATCTGGCTGAGCGTGGTCATCATGTGGTAGCTCGCGTCTAGCTTTAGCGCCGTTTCGCGTCGCGTGAATGCGTCCTGAATGCGGTGGTATTCCGGCTGATCTTCTAGCTGCTCCATCGACAGCAGTTCAGAAGGATCGTTGGTCGCCTCGCCGTTGGGCTGGGCAAAAAGCGGAAGCGCGAAGAGCGGCAGGCAGAGCAAGAACAGAAGTCGGAGCGTCGTCATAGGGCTATGGGAGCAGTTATGCTGTAAATTTACACAAAAGCAACGTCCTGAGATGCAATTTAGCCTGCAACGGCCCGAAGATGACATTTTTCTGCAGCGCACGCTGGAGTTGGCGCGGCTGGCCTACAGCCGCACCAGCCCCAACCCGCGGGTGGGGGCGGCGGTAGTGCACGATGGCCGTATCATCGGCGAGGGCTACCACCACGCCGCCGGGCAGCCCCACGCTGAGCCCATGGCGGTGCGGAGCGTTGCAGATACTGAGCGCCTGAAAACAAGCACCTTGTATGTCAGCCTGGAGCCCTGCAACCATCATGGCCGAACGCCCCCCTGCACGCAGCTCATCCTGGACAATAAGATTCCAAGGGTGGTGGTCGGCAGCCTCGACCCCAACCCGCGCGTGGCCGGTAGTGGGCTGAAGCGATTACTGGAAAACGGCGTGCAGGTGGCCGTATCGCGTCATCCTGAGGCCTTCGTGTTGCTGAACAAAGGCTTCTGGATGAGCCAACTGGAACAGCGCCCATGGGTGACGCTAAAGTGGGCGCAGACGGCAAATGGTGTGATGGGCAAAACGGGTGAGCGCCTGCACATTACTGCTGCACCGGCGAACCGGCTGGCGCACCGCCTGCGGGCCGAGCACCCTGCGATCATGGTGGGGCGGGAGACGGTAGCAGCCGACCGGCCCAGCCTGAACGACCCCGCGCGGCCGGGCGTCATGGGGTTCG
>CAZTEZ010000096.1:0-10257 GCA_964611815.1 uncultured Bacteroidia bacterium
AGGGGCGCCTCTACGGCTTCCAGCTGCGCGTCAACCACTACCTGCCGCACTACACGAGCGCGGGCAACAAAAAAGCATTCGGTGCTAGCGTGGTCGCTACTGACTTGCCGCCCAAGGCGATGGTACACCACCGCGACTACGTGATGCGCGCCATGGGCACGCTCGATGTCTTCTTGAAAGAGAAAGACCCGGGCGAACGCGGCGACGTGATCGGCTACCAGCAACGCTTCCAGGCCTTGCCGCTCCAGCAGCGCAACTTGGGCTTCATTTACGGTGATGACGCGTAAGCAGCACCTCGCAATTCATCTTTGACTGATGAGTGGTTGCCGGGTTTGGCTGAGCGTCAAGCAAACCAATCCCGGCTTTTTTACCCTACTATGTTACAAGTCAACAATTTTAACTCTCTGGCCGAATTCGGCATGTATGGTGCCGTGCTGGTTGTCATCGTGTTCCTACTGAGCTGGGGTGTGCGGGCATTCATTCGGATGTTTCAGCAACAGCAAAACGTGACCGCCGAGATGCACCGAGAGGGGCGTCTGCAAAACCAGAAAATGGTGGAGGAGGTGATTGATGCCAACGCGAACACAGCCAATGTCGCCGCAGAGGCCACCAAGACCATCGCGGCTGTGAATGCCAATCTGCAGCAGCACCGCGAAAACGAGGAGGTGCGCCACCAGATTCTGGTGAAAGAATTGAAGCAGACGCGCCACGAGATGCGCGATGGCTTCCGCCGAATCAACGACAAAATAGAAACCCGCTTGCCCCGAAGTGTCGGGCAGGCACAATCTGAGAGCGATGCGTAAAGGATTGCAAAAAATAATGTTTGAGGTAAAGTGCTGGCTGCACGAAAAGGTCGATGTGGCTTGGACTTCAGACGACGAAGGTGGCGTACACGACCACTACGTCCGGCGCTGGGTCTTTTTGCTGCTGGTTGGCCTGCTGGCACTCTCAGCCGTGAGCTGCGCACCAAGCCGCCAGCGATGCGAGCGCGCCTATGGCCTGTGTGGGCAAGCCTACACGGACACCATTTTGCAAACCCGCGTAGACACCATCACCATCAAAGGCGACACGCTGCCGCCGCAAACCTTTGACCCCTGGGCGATGAACGTCTTTGATACTCTCCACTTCAACGAGGGACGATTCAAAGCGCGGATCTTTCGCGACACCATCACCCACACCGTGCGCTTACCCGGTGATACGCTTTGGCGCACCCAACACGATACCGTGTACCGGATCGCCGGTAACTGCGATCCGGACACCCTCTATCGCATTGACTCCAGCTACATCCAAAAAGTCAATCGCGTATTACTCCGTCCACCTGACAAAGACCGTGGCGGCAATCTATGGGCAAACATTGGCTGGATCGTACTGGGAGCGGTCGTGTGCGCGATGGCCATTATTTTTATTCGTAAGCTGACATGAGCAAAGCAAAAATCATACTCATCGCAGGCCACGGCGGCAGCGACCCGGGCGCAGTTGCCCACGGTGTACGCGAGGCCGACCTGACAGCAGGGCAGCGCGAGCTCGTGACCGATGCGCTTGTCGCAAGAGGCTACACGGTTGCTAGTCCCGACGACGCGCTCAACCTCAATGGCAAAATCGCTTTTGCTAAAGGTCAGTCTGATGCTGCCTTACTCGTTGACCTGCACTTCAACGCGGCTACACCCGCCGCCTACGGCACTGAGACTTATGTGCGCGGCAATGCCAGTCATTCCAAAAGCCACTTTGAAATTGTTCTGGCCGAGAACCTCTCCCGCGGCATAGCAGCGTTACTGGGCACACACGACCGCGGCGCTAAGCCTGAGTCGTGGTCGCAGCATAGTCGTCTCGGCATCCTGCACACCGGCCCATACCCCAGCGTGCTGATCGAAACCTGCTTTATCACCAACAAGCCCGACCTCGACAGCTATCTTGCCAACACCAAGGCGGTTGCCGAGCGCATCGCGGAGGTCATCGACCAATCACTCCCCCACGCTTAAACGCACCATAAACACCAATCGAACATGGCACTCCCAGATGTAACAGTAATACGCCAGAACGGCGGCCTCGGTCGGCGCAACCCCTCAGACGATATGGTCTCCGGACTACTCGCGGGTGTAGCTGGCCCTACAGGCAACGAGCAACTGAACACCACCTACGAGCTGCGCTCTGTGGACGACTTCAAGGCGATCACAGGGTTGGATGAATACGATGAAGATACTGGTGTATTCGTGCAACTGCACATCGAGGACTTCTTTCTCAAAAACCCGGACGGTACTTTGTTCTTGCGCCTGTACGACAACAGCGTCGCGCTGACCGCCGCCGTCGATAAAGACGAGGATTACCTGCAGCAGCTCATTCGAGACACGAATGGTCGCATTCGGCAGGTTGGCGTGGTGTTCAACCCGGCCTCAGGCTTTGTGCCTGATCAGACCGATTCACTGGAGGCCACTGTGCTTGCGGCCATCCCGATTTTGCAGCAGCTCGTCAAAGACAACCGCAGCAAACATCGCCCGCTGAGCGCTGTCCTCGAAGGCAAATACTTCTCCGGCACCGCCACGGCGGCTACGGATCTACGTAGCCTAAATGGCCCTGAATTTCAGGACGGCGTGTCTGTGGTCATTGGCCGCGACAATCGTATGCAAGAACGCATTGCCGCAGCTGGCGGCGGCCTGTTCGAGGGTTCGGCCAGTGTCGGCGCACTGCTGGGCACCATTTCGCGAGCACGGGTCAACGAGTCTGTGGCGTGGGTCGAGCGCTTTAACTTACAGGAGGTTGCAGAAAACAGCTTCCTCGAAAGCTACCTGTCCAGCGGCATGAAACTCGCCTCCTACGGCGACGACATTCAGACACTGAACGAGAAGGGCTACATCTTCGCCCGCCCCATTGCCGACCAGGACGGCCTGTACTGGAACGATAGCCACACCTGCACGGAGCTCGCCAGCGACTACGCCTACATCGAGCGCAACCGCACGATGGACAAGGCCGTACGATTGGTGCGCAAAGCGCAACTGCCGCGCCTGAGTGGCCCAATCCTGATAGACGCAGATACCGGCAAAATCGAAGCCACATTTGCAAAGTCACTGGAGGCCATTGGTCGCGCCGGTCTGGCGATCATGAGTCAGAACAAAGAGATTTCTGGCACGCCAGACGTATTCGTGAACCCCGACCAAGATGTGTTGGCCACCGACGAGCTGGTGACAGAAGTGGCGATCGTGCCAACAGGTACCGCCCGCAAAATCACAACCAAAATCCGTTACCGTAACCCGGCCGTCGCCTAATCACGCACGGCCTAAATCATCAAAACTATGGGACTAGTCAATGGCTACGAATTCAGTTTTAACGACGCTACAGTCGAAATGCTCGGGCGCGTGCTCGAAGGCTGCAGCGGTTTTGCCAACACCAGCGCCAAGGTCAAAGAGAACATGATTGGGCGCGGCGGCAAGATCGTTTCGCGGGTGCGCGGCTCGGAATCTTACGAGGCCAGCCTCACGGTGTACGCCAAGGAGGTGTTCGGCATCGAGGACGCACTGCCGCCCAACAAGGATTTGACGGATATCAAGCCCTTTCCCGTCACCATCACCTACATCAACGAGGAGGGGCTGCTCCGCAGCTATCTCTGGGAAGACGCTGAGTTCACGCAGCTTGCGCTGAACCCGACAGCCGACAGCCCCGGTATCACCATCGAACTACCGCTGATCATCTCCGGCATCAAACGCATCTGACGGATCCCGTCAGCCTTCAAAATCCATTCAAATCACACGACTCAAACCCCACTACCATGGCTAAGAAAACCACCACAGACAAAAAAGACGTTACGGCAGAAGCGACAACCACAGAAAGCAAGGTTAAGACCCTGCCTGGTGGTGTGACCCAAGAACAGATCGACGACTGGAAGGAACAGCACGAGGGCGTGTACATCGTTGAGGCTTACAAGCCCAGCGGCGAGAAGCTGACGGGCTACGTGCACGATGTGAACAGCCGTAAGCTGCGCAAATCCATCCTTCGGAACATCGGAATGGGCGATGCGCAAACCGGCGGCGAGCTCGTGATCAAAAACTGCTGGTTGGGTGGCGACGAGGCCATCAAGACCGACCAGAAGCTGTTTGAGGCGGCGGCTTTGGCTGCCATTGAGGCCTTGGACATGCGCGAGGCGACGGCTCGTCGGCTGACGTAAGACCTATTCAGGAGTACGACAAGGCAGCATTGACTCGACTGTTCGAAACCGGCCCCGACCGCGACATCGCGCAGGCGCTATACGATCAGTATCGCATGAACGATGCCATGCTGATGTACTACTGCGGTATTCCGTTTCCGGACGAGCTGGACGATGACACCTACTGGGAGAAACTCGAACAACTGAAATGGATTCGTGAAAAAGAGTCGAAGATGCAGGCTGGCAAGCCTCCACAACCCGGCGGCCGTCCGGGTATGCGCCGATTCTGATCTGTTTTGAAAAGATTATGAAACCCACTTGAACCACCCCGACACGCATGGCACTGACGCTGTACAATAGAGAGTCCCTCTTCCGCGAACTGTTCGGTATATCTGCGCGCTTTGTGGCGGTGTCGGCGGTGAACGCGGGGGTGTTGCTCGATGGCGAGATGCCCGCTTTCGGGGATATTCAGGTGCTTGAGACCGATCAGGCCATTCGACAGTCGGAGCTCGGCCATCCGATATTTAGCGAGGTGGTCTTCGAGCGGGAGAACGGCGAACAGTACGATGTGCCCAACGCGCCGATGATCGATTGCCGCCTAGCGAAGAACATTGTGCGCACCTCGCTACTGAAACGCATGGGCACGGTCAAAGAGCTGATCAGTGCGGATGACTGGCAAGTCACGATTCGCGGGTTTTTGGTCGATAGTGACGACCGCTACCCCATCAATCAGGTGCGCGAGCTGCGTCAGTGGTTCGAGCTCGAAGAATCTCTGAAAGTCACAAGCGAAATCCTCAACGAGATGGGGATTTACAACCTCGTGCTGCAGGAGCTCGACCTGCCCGACCCCGAGAACTACTCCAACTTTCAGGCTTTTACGCTCAGTTGCCTGTCCGATGAGCCGGTTGAACTGGAGTTGAACGACGAACGCCTAGCCGCCGAAAACGCCTGACCATGCCACGCCAACAGACCATACGCATCAGCGAAGGCCAAAACATCATCGATGTGGCCGTGCAGCAGTACGCCAGCGTGGAGGGCTTGTTCGAGCTGGCCGCAGAAAACGACCTGTCGGTCACGCACCAGCTGGTGCCCGCCCAAGAACTAAAGCTGCCACTGGTGTCGGCCATACGCTCCACGCCAGAACGGCGGACGTATCTCGCCCGCAGCCAACGCGTGAACACCACACAAGAGACCGCGTATACGCCCGAGGGTGGCGAATACAACGACGATTACAACACCGCTTTTAATGTCTGATTAACCCCATGCCCACACGCCAAGACCTGAATACACTGATTGATGCACAACTGCCCGATAATCTCAACAAAGAGATTACGGCGGCGCGTCTGCGAACGGTGCTCAAGCAGTTGGTGCAGGGCAGTGCCAACCTGAAAGACGATGCAGAGCTGTTCGGTTTGTATGCTTTCGACCCTGCAGACAGCTACTTTGCCGGGCAGGCGGTGATTTACGACGGGCAGGTCTGGCAGGCCAACACCAATCTGGTGCCCGGGCCATGGGATGCCAATAATTGGACGCTCGTGCAGGGCAACGCTAGTTTGCCCCCCGGCATCTCGGTTTGGGACAATGCCGCCACCTACGTCACCGACGACTACGTCGAGTATCTGGGCGAAATCTACCGGTCGCTGGTCGACAACAACATCGGCCAGCAACCCGCCAGCGCGCCCGCCGCTTGGGCGGGCGTGTCGATTGCACAACGCCAGCTCGAACCTTGGCAGAGCAACACCTGGTACCCTGTGGGTACTGTTGTGGTGCAGCTCACGCGCATCTGGCAAGTGGCCACGGCGCACCTGTCCGGCGATTTCGAGCAGGACGTGATCGCCTTCCGGCTCACTGAGCTCTCGCCGAGCACCAACGGCTACTTCGGCACGCGCTACAACCTCTTGCCCGGCGAGGTACAGACCGTATCTGTGCGCCACCAGTACATCGTGCATCAGCAGATGATCGTCGACGGCCAACTGATTATCAATGGTCAGTTGGTCGTTTTGTAAAAAAAAAACACAGCTCTTAAAATCAGTACATTATGGCTACAATCATCAATACCCCCAGCACCCCCACTCAGATCACCGTCAACGGTAACAACGTATTCATTTTCCCGAACGTCGAGGACGCGAACAACCTCTGGATCAAAGATTCAAGCGGCGCGCGCCCCATCGGCGGCAGCGCATCGCTGCCGTATCTGGAGCTCGACAACCCCGGCGCGGCTATCGTCGAGGGCGACATC
This sequence comes from uncultured Bacteroidia bacterium, assembly GCA_964611815.1. Taxonomy (GTDB): domain Bacteria; phylum Bacteroidota; class Bacteroidia; order J057; family CAZTEZ01; genus CAZTEZ01. Next base: position 6,375 of record CAZTEZ010000096.1, read on the forward strand.
GGCAAGTTCGCCATGCCGCACCCGAGTACGGCGGGCGCGGCGGCGCTGTATGCGTGGGGTAACTTGCCAGCTATTAACGCCAGTCTCAGTGTAACTATCAATAATGCAGGGACTGTTGCTCAAGCTGAGGCGACATTCACAATAACTTCTAATCCAGTACCTGCTGACCAGTTTGACGAGTACGATGATGTAGGCGTAACTACACTCGTTACTTTTGAGAACATTATTTCTGATGCTGATACACAGGTCTTGATTGGTGCTGACACACTAGAGACCCTTCAAAACTTGCAAGCACAACTTGATACCCCGACATCTGCTGCTCACAATTATGAGATTGTCGACATTGTTAACATCGCTGGTGTTATTTTTTCGTATAAAGTTCGCGCACGTGCGGGCGGTGCTCGAGACGGTATTACGGGCAATACTTACCAAGTCAGTCCACACAATGTTGCGCAACAGTTCCTCACCGGCGGGCAAGACGCTAGCACTCTTGAGCTCCGCGACGACACCGGTGCAGTTGACCACACCATTACCGTGGGTATAGAGGTCGCCGAAGGTACAGATGATGCCGAGACGGTCAACAACATTGCCAACTGGATTAACAGCAATACCAGCTATACGGCGACCGACGAGGGTGGTGGCCTGCTCACGATTGAATACAAAGCAGCGGGTGCTGCTGGTAATAATGCTGATTTTGCCTACACAGACTCCAGCGGTAATGTGGAAATTGTATCTTATCAGAAAGGTAACGACGCGTATGATGCACCAACCGCGCCAGTGTTGGGCAAAATCGTGGCCGTCACAGACAGCACAGTCAGAATCGACAACCTCACTTTGCGCGAGTATTGCACTGCAGTTGGTGAGGTGAATAAGCAGTCCATCCTTCTAGCCTCAGATGGCGGCGAGGGCGTTGTTGACCTATACGAAATCAACATCGTGCAGTCTGAAGAAGGCACTCTGTATAGCGTAGGGCTGTCGCAAGGCGCAGCGAGTGAAGGTGAGTCTGTGCTCGTGGTCTATGGTGACCCGATTGCCATCCTGCAAATGAATTTCTAATGTTCTGGCTGCGCTGACGCATACTGGATCATGCTAACCCTCGACCTCCATATCACCATCGGCGCGGTGACGGCCAGAACGGCCAAGGCTGTGCAAGTGCGATCCGCTTTTCGTGAGCTGACCGACACTTGCACGATCAATATGCCGCGTAATGTGCGCCTGCGCGACAAGCCGATACTCGACTACCTCAAGCCCGGCGACCCTGTCAAAGTTGAGCTCGGCTATACGTCGAGCGGCATGCGCACGGTGTTTGAAGGCTATTTGCTACGGGTGAACCCGCAAACGCCGCTGGTGTTGGAGTGCGAGGATGCGATGTACCTGCTCAAGCGCAAGACCGTGAACAAGAGCTGGGAGCGCGTCAATTTGCCGGAGCTGGTCGAGTACGTTGTCGGTGACACACTGCCCATTGCCCGGGTCGATGATTTTGAGCTGGGGCCCGTCGAGATCAACAACGTGACAGCCGCCCAGGCACTGGAGGCCATGCGCAGCTATGGCGCGTTCGCGTACATCCGGAACAATGCGCTGCAATGCGGGCTAGCCACCGACACCACCATCGACCCTCGCCGCGTTCAGTTGAACCTGATGGAGAATGTCATCCCGCCCGTCGAGCTGACGTATCGCCGCCGCGAGGATGTAAGTTTTAAGGTCAAAGCCACCAGCTTTATGGCCGATGGCGAAAAGATTGAAGTGGAGGTGGGCGACCCCGAGGGCGAAACGCGTTCGCTGTTCTACAACGGGCTCACTGAAGCTGAAACCAAGGCGGCCGCCGAGCGCGACCTGAAGCGCATCAAAGTGGACGGCTATGCGGGCAGCGTAACGCTCTTCGGTGAGCCCGCTGTGGCGCATGGCGATATCGTCGAGATCACAGACCCTGAATACCCAGAGCGCGAGGGCAGCTATAGCGTTGATGAGGTGGCGACCTCGATGTCAACTGACGGCTTTCGGCAGGTCGTCACCATAGGCGCACAAGTGTAAATTACCGCGAAATGAACACCAACGAGAACATCGGCCAACTGATCAAAAAGCTCGCGGGCAAGTCCGGCGGCAAGTCGGTCATGCGCCTGGGCGTGGCCGAAGCGGTCGATATGGACACCCGCACCTGCACCTTGCGCCCGCTGGATGGCGGCCCCGATTTGTTTGGCGTGAAGTTGCAGGCCGTGAAGATGGAGGGTGCGCCGGAGATCGGGATGGTGATCGAGCCCGTGGATGGGAGCGTGGTGCTCGCCGCCAACGTGCAAGACCTGCCGTTGAATTACAGCATCGTCAGCTACTCGGAAATCGCAAACTTTTACGTATTCAGCGCCGGAAAGGTGGTGTTGAAATCTGCTGACGGTATTCAGCTGAACGAAGGCGACCACGGCGGGCTGGTGGTGGTGGCTGACTTGGTGAGCAAGCTGAACGGAATTGAACAGGATTTGAATACGCTTAAAAATATCTTTTCAGCGTGGGTGCCCACACCGCAAGACGGCGGCGCAGCACTCAAAGGGGCCCTGGCAGCGTATGTGTCTCAGACGCTGCAGCCCACTCAGATTGCCGACCTCGAAAACCCTGACGTCACCCACTAACGATTATTCAACATGGCCGACCGTACCGACTATCTGAAAAACGACACCCACGACCTGATTATTCAGAACGGCGACTTCGCCAATGGCCTTTCGGCCGACCAGCACGTTGAAGATGTATTGTTGGCCAGCCCGGGCAACTGGCGACAGTGGCCGCTCTTGGGTGTGGGCATCAAGAAGTACCTCAGTGGCCCTTGGAACCCCGGCCAGCTGCGCCGTGATATTCGGTTGCACATCGAGGAGATGGACGGCCAGCCCATCAAAGACAAAAACGTCAATTCGCCCACTGATTTCTTTATCGAGGTGTGAGTGGCGACCCGCCACAGTGAAATAAACCACTATGAGTATTCAAAGTACATACGACCAGATTGTCGCTGAAAAGCAGAGCATGGCCGAGCTGCAAGACCTGCAGCCCAACATCGATGACGCGCAAACGCTGCTCGATGACGTCACCAGCGACAGCAAGGTCGCCGAGTGGCGGCTGTGGTGCTGGGTGATGGCTGTGATTCAGTGGGCGCAAGAGCAGCTGTTCGTGCAACACAAAAAAGAGATTGAAACCATTGTTGCCGCTGCCTCTCCGGGTAATCTCGCTTGGTATGCCGCGAAAGTCCGCGAGTGGCAGTATGGCGACACCTTGGTTTTCATCGACAATCAGTACGTTTACCCCAACGACAACCCCGCCGCGCGCCTCGTGGATCGGGTGGCCGTGCGCGATGCGTCCAAGAGCGTGCTGATCAAAGCCGCCAAAGCTCCGGGCGGCAATGTCCAACCCCTGAGTACGCCCGAGCTGGCGGCACTCACGGCCTACCTCAATGACATCAAAGTCGCGGGTACCGACCTCGTCGTTACCTCGCTCAACCCCGACAAGCTGGTGGCCGTCATCGATGTGTACTACGATGGCCTGCGCGACCAGGGCGAGCTCACGACCGAGCTAGAAAGTGCTACAAACAACTACCTCGACACCCTGCCGTTCGATGGTCGTTTTGTGCGCCAGAGCCTCATCGATGCGCTCCAGATTATCGATGGTGTGCGCTACCTGAAAGTCCAGCAGTTGGACGCGATTGCGGGCAGCTCCACGATACCGATTGATGTGTTCTACGAGTCTGAGGCGGGCTACTTCACGTCTGACCCCGCCCAGGGCACGAGTCTTACGTTCAATCTGATTCCAAGCTGATCTGCATGATGGCTGCTATTTTCAACATCGATTACGAACGCTTCATCGCGTGGCTGTTGCCGCGCTATATGCGCCGCCCGCGCCGTATCGC
>CAZTEZ010000097.1:0-8982 GCA_964611815.1 uncultured Bacteroidia bacterium
CGGTGATCGGCGTGCCCGTCATGTCGCGCAATTCGATCGACGGCTGGGACAGCGTGCTGAGCATCCTGCAGATGCCGGGCGGCATTCCGGTGGCGACCGTCGCGCTGGATAACGCCAAGAACGCCGGGCTGCTCGCCGCCCGCATGCTGGGCATGCACGACACTGACCTACGCGAGCGCCTGCGCAGCTACACCGCCAGCCTCAAAGACAAGGTGATGGAAAGCGTCGCACGCGTCGAAAATCCGGATGCCACGCCGGGTGGGGATGCGGTTTAGTCGTCGTTCTCGTAGTCCTTCTCCTTCTGAATCGCCCGGAAAAAGCCCGTGCACCACAGCGCCCAGAGGATAAGTACGGGTTGGAAGAACAGGCGAATCAGTCGCTTCTGGTCAGTATCCAAGCCGAAAGCATCAGTCCCGTTCATGTACTGCGCGATGTTGCCGGGGAAAATCAGGATGTAGAACACCGCCAGCGCGATGCCCACGTAGACCCGGTGCTTGCTCCAGATCAGCAGTAGCAGCGCCAGGCCGATTTCAACCATACCCGAGGCGATGACGATGAAGTCTTCGCCCAGCGGTGCCCACTCAGGCACCTGCGCTTGAAACTCCAGACGCTTGAACGTCAGGTGGGCAAAGCCCGCCAGCAACATTGCTACACCCAGCAGATTGCGGAGCACCTGCTGCGCGGGGTTGGTCGGGACGTATGGCCTGGGCTTATGCATCGCAGGTGGCTTAAATGATTTCAGCGATTACGATTTGCGGCTCTCTTTCATGGCGCGGAAGACCTGCTTGAGTTGCTCACGTGGGAAGAGCTCCATGATGGCGTTGAACTGTGCACCCTGGTGGCGCTCGGCACCGTCGATGGCGATGACCGAGCCGGACATATACGCCGACAGGTCACTGAGCAAGTAGAGCGCGAGATCAGCCAGCTCTTCCGGCTCGCCAAAGCGCTGCAGTGGGTTCCGCTTTTGCATGGTTTCGTTGAAGCTGGGGTCGGGCACCAGGCGTGTCCACGCACCCTCGGTCGGGAAGGGGCCGGGGGCGATGCTGTTCAGGCGGATGCCGTGTGGGCCCCACTCAAACGCGAGCGAATTCATCATGGCCTCAACGCCAGCTTTAGCGCAGGCGCTGGGCAGCACAAATGCGCAACCGCTTTGGGTGTAGGTCGTGACGATGCTCACGATACTGCCCTTCTGGCTCTTTTCGATCCAGCGCGCGCCGACCTGCTGCGTGCAGTTGAAGCTGCCCTGCAAGACGATATCAACCACCGTTCGGAAGCCGTTGGGCGAGAGGTCTTCGCTGGCTGCCAGGAAGTTACCAGCAGCGTTGTTCACCAGGCCGTCGAGCTGGCCGTAGTCTTTTTCGATCGCATCCAGCATCTGGCCAACAGCTTCATAGTCCCGCACATCGCAGACGTAGTAGCTGGCCTTGGCACCGCCAGTGGCCTCGGCCTCCAGCTCTTTGATGGCGTTTAGCAGCTTGCTTTCCGTGCGCCCGCAAATGGCAATGTTCCCGCCGTGGCGAATCACACCTTTAGCCATGCCCAGTCCCAAGCCGCTGCCCCCGCCGGTGATGAGGACAGTTTTGCCTTTGATGAGTTCGGGGTGGTACGCTGCGTTTGCCATGAGCTTGTGTGGTTTTGGTGTTGTGCTTAAATGGTGCCTGAAAATACGGAAGCCTGGCGGAACTTACCAGCATCAGGGTACCCATCACTCATCCGAGCGCTCCCCACCAGACTGCGGTGGCAAGTGGGCGCGGTCTTGCAGGCGAAACTTGCGGCGCTCCAACTCGCGCAGCACGTCGTTACTGAGCGTCACAAAAATGCGGAAGCTTTCATCTGCGCGCAGGCGCTCAACGATGAGCGCATCAAATGCGTGGCGGCGCAACTGTTGAATTCTGTCTTCCATCGCCTCGATTTCGGCGACAGTATTCAGCGAAGGCGCGTCGCGTTCGATCTCCAGTAGTTTCTTGTAGTAGACATCGATGCGGTCTTTCTTCTGCTGATTGACCCGCTGCTGGTAGCGCCGATAGCCCCCAGCACTAACGACCATCAGCGTGACGAACAGCGCCAGCACCTCGGCGTAGCGCTCCAGAAAAGTGGGCTTGTCGCGCTCCAGGTACTGTACCGCACCGGGGTGCAGCGGGAAGTCGAGGCCGCTGAAGTCGAAGTCGTCGCTGATTTGCCCCAGCAGCGTGTTGTAATGCGAGAGCATGGGCTTGTCTTCGATGATCACGCGAATCAGCTCGCTGACGACGGTCGGGTCGACGTCTCGATGCGCCAACAGCATGGCATCAACGGCCACCGTGAGTATCGGCTCTGCAGGGTAGCGGCCGTAGGTATTGCGTGGTATGGTGAAGGGATGCGCGCGGGGGTAGTTCAAGCAGAAGCCCTCGACCGAGGAGCCGAGCCCACGCAGACGGAAGTCATCGAGGCTGAAAATCCGCCCGCCATTGTTGAGCATGCGGGGGATTTTGGGGTTGTTGAAGCCCGTCAGCGAGCAGCTGACATCGATGTGCGAGCCCAGCGTATCGCCGGCGAAAGTGGTGAAAACGGGCGTGTAGTCGGTGGTGTCGAGGCCGTAATTGCGAAACAAAATCATCATGAATCGCGCCGTGCCGCTGGTTTTGGGGCCGATGCCAATACGTCGCCCTTCGATCAGCTCGCGCAAGCTCTTGGGCTGCAGGCTGTCGGGATAAATGATGTAGCACACCTCCGGGTAGAGCGGCATCACGGTGCGAATGGGATGCAGGCCGTGGTCTTTTTGCTGGCCGATGATCTGCTCAATGGGCGTGTCGTTTTGCGCGATGGCGAATTCAGCATCGCCCTTGGCAATCATCTGACAGTTGGTGATTGAGCCCAGCCCCACATGCTCGAGAATCTCGAACTCGGCGACGCCTTCAGCCCTGGCAATCTCGTTGATGCTGTGCGCGATGCGGTTATAGGTCGCCCCTTTGGCGGCCGTGGCAAAGCGGTAGTTGGGTTTGTTGTTGCAGGCGCCCAAAAAGAGCATGGCAATGCCCGTAACGACAATGACCTGGGTCAAATAAGCTTGCAAGAACTTCATGGCGCTGCATTGAATGCTGGTACAGCAAACTACTGTTTTTCAGGCAATGCCGCGCCACGAATCGTTCATCGTCTGATTTCGAGCGGCAGACTCGCCTGCTGGCCCAGCTGCAGTATGTAGCGGCCGTTGGGCAGGTCGCTGCCGAGCGATACCCGCGAGTTCGCCTGCAGTTCGCCCTGCTGCACACTGCGACCCGTGAGATCGAGCAGGCGATATGTGCCGCTGTAGTTGCTCACTTTCAGTACCTCAGACACCGGGTTGGGGTGCACACGGATGCTTGCAGCGGCTTCATCGGTGCCAATTTGCAGCACCGCAGTCTGCACGCCGTATTCCGCACCATCGTGGTCGCGCGCACGCAGGCGGTAGACATGGGTGCCGCTAGTGACATGCGCATCGAAGGCGGTATAGCTGTGTGCACCGACGGCCGGCTGGCGGTCGACGGCCACCCACTGCTCGCCGCTCAGGCGCTCGACGAAATACTCGGCGGTGTTAATCTCTTTGTGCACATCCCAGCGCAGTTCGGCTTGCTCGCCCGTCCAGTTGGCCTCAAAGCCGGCCAGCTCCACAGGCAGCGGGCAGCCGGTGAGGTTGAAGGTGGCGGTCACTACATTGTCACACGCATCTCGAACATCGACCGTAACTGGGTTAGGGCCTACTGGAGAAGGACTGTGCACAAGAGTGGGGCTCGTGGCACCGGTGTTCCAGGTAAAGCTGTAAGGCGGGACACCAAACTCAGCTAAAGGGTCAAGCGTCGTAGTGCCACCGCAGGTGGTTATGTCAGTAGCACTTCCACTGCCAGTGGCACTCCCCAAAACTTCTACCGTAGTCCCTTCAATAGTAGCTGACCAAAAATCGACCTCAATACAGTCATCATTGCACCCGCCGCCGGGGCCAAGACTACAATAACACCTTCTAGCATCTAACGTCACACGAACCGTCTGTGGTGAACAAGAAGGTGTTACACACGAAAGCAAATTCCCGAACCATCCAAAGTCGTCTAAACTCTCTGGGTTGAAGTAACTAAGTGTTCCCACAAAATTACAGGGGTTACCTCCATAATTACAGGGCCCGGGCGGGCAATTGTACCCGATATAAAGTCCCCCCGTTGTGTTGAAAGTGTTGTTGCAAGGCGTGGTGAGAATTGCGCCGAGGTAATCTGACCCCCAACAATTAGGGCCACACGGGCTGGAAAACTGAGAGCGTATTCTCTGGTCGAAGATTAAGTCCGTTGGCGTAGTATTCGCCGGAATGGTAACATTCAAAATGCTTCCCCCACAGGCTGCGGAAAAGCCCGAATTGACATCAACAAAAGTAGATGCTGTCGGCCCAGTAATTACCGGATCAATGATCAATGGATAGTTCGCGCTGGCCAGCTCAGACAGTGGCAATACATATTCAAGTTGGGTGTCGTCGACTCGAATTTTGCCGTTGATGAGATCATCCCTCGTACCGCCTTGTGGCATCGCATACAGCCGCTCAGCGTACCCCATTACCGTACCCGCGTCCATCAGTGTTACCGCCTGATCGTGCTCTGGCAAGAATGTAGGGACCGAAGGATTATCAATCAGCACCCACTCGCCTTGTTGTTGGGCAGGCGGTTCGCTGACATCTAGGTACAGCTCAACCCGGTCTTCAAAAAACAGAAACCGGGCGTCGGTGTTCTGGAAGATGTCAAATACTTTTATGCCATCCTCACCAGCGCTGAAATGACCATAATTCGCTTCATGAGTTGAGAGCACAGTGCCATTGGCTTCTCGCAGCTCAAGGCGAAGGTTCCGAAAGAACTGGAGCTCGCCGGCGTACGAACTAAGCCAGAAGTAGCTAGCTTCCAATTCAGCACCTTTGGGCATCGGCTGGTGTAAGGCTGCAAACGACCCGGTCTGATTCGGCTGTGTAGCAGGTCGGACGCGTGGGTCAATTGTCCGCCAAACCCCGTTGTCCTGATAGTGCATCGGACGGTTGGCTTGCTGGGTGTATATAATAGCGCCGTTACTGCCATGTTTATAGTAACGTCGCGAGGTAGCTGTTCGATAAGTCGGGTCCTCAAAACAATTTTGACAAGGCGTGCGCACAGGCTTCACACCAAATTCTGGGTGCTCATGAGCTGTGGCATTCACTACAGCATGCATTTCGGGTGTGATAGAGACAATAGCCTCATTGAAAGTGCTCAGGTTTGGCACTTTTCTGGGTATGGGCGCTATCTGCCCATTTGCATCATCAGCTGTCTGAGCAGAAGCGAACTGTACAGTTACGAACAGACTACCTTGAAGAGCCAGAATGATACAAGGAGTAGTTATAGAAGTACGGTTTGATGAAAAGAATGCAAGGAGAAGTTTACAATTCAAACACATAGGTAGTTAAGACTAGGTGAGGTAACTTGAAATATAGTTACCAAACCAGCTCTTGACAAGACACAAACATTCGTTAGGCGATTGAAGTAATCCCGCCTCGCATGCGATCGGATCGTGAACCGATGGCAACGCGGCACCAAGGGTCAAGAAAAAATGCCCGGACAGCATCCAGGCAATAGAAATTCAGCAGCGAAAAAAGCGAAGTGTTTCAAAGGAAATTTTAATTCCCTTCCGTATCACGCTGAGCGGCACGGGCTGAACCGGCAGCTGTGCGCGCGTTGTTGTGCAGGGCTTTGATGCGCGGGTTCTCGGTGTCTTCGTTGCGAATCATCATCGTCGCCTCCAGCATTTTGAGCAGGTAGTCGAGCTGCTCGCGGTCGTTGGCGGGGATGCTCATAATTTGCGCCTCCAGGCCTTCCATGGCATTGTCGACGGTTTTCAGCATCAACTTGCCGTCTTTGGTGAGCTTGACGCCCACGCGGCGGCGGTCGTTTTCATCGGGACTACGTTGTACGAGCTCCTTTTGCACGAGCTTTTCCACCAGGCGCGAGGCGTTCGACTGCTTGTCGACGCTCATGTCGATCAGTTGATTGATGGTGGCGGCTTTGGGGTCCAGCTCCCTTAAGACTTGCATCACATAGAGCTGCTGCACCGTGATGTCGTTCGCTTTGGCGATTTGCGCCTGCTCATCGAGCAACCAGTTACTGGCTTTGCGCAAACGTACGTACAGCCGCATAAAGTTGGATTCAAAGAGACGATCAGACGAGATGGTATTAAGTGTTTTCATCAGTTGGTCATTGTGGTAATCACACATCAGTAATTAACGAAACGATTAACGCAACTCCAAGATAATGTCATTACATTTTAAGCTGAAGCATACAAAAACCATGATTAAGAGCGATATAGCGCTGCCAAGCAACTTTTTGCAAACTTAAATTTTATGTAAGTGTAATTACGTAATACGAGTTACGAAACTCGCCGTAGCTAGATGGGGGTTCGCCTCCGACTTAACCGCGCTGATTGTACAGCTCCAGGCCCAGTTTCAGGCATTCCATGGCGTGGCGCAGCGCATCGGGCTCCAGCACGTACGCGATACGCGCCTCGTGCATGCCCATGCCCTCGGTGGCGTAGAAGCCCGTGCCGGGTGCCATCATCACGGTGTAGCCCTCGTGCTTGAACTCCTCGAGCATCCAGATGCAGAACTTCTCGACGTCGTCAACCGGCAGCTCGGCCATCACATAAAAAGCTCCGCCGCTTTTGGGGCAGTTTACACCCGAGATATCGTTGAGCAGGTCGACGACCAGATCGCGGCGTTTGACGTACTCTTTGCGGATGGCATCGTAGTAGCTGTCGGGCAAGTCGAGCAGCGCCCGCGCGCCGATTTGCGCGAAGGTGGGCGGCGAAAGACGGGCCTGTGCGAACTTCATGGCGGCGGCCAACACCTCGCGGTTGTGCGTCACGAGATTCCCCAAACGCGCACCACAAGCTGACCAGCGCTTGGAAATGGAATCGACCAGAATAGTCTGATCACGAATCTCATCCAGCGTCAGCACGGATCGGAAGCTGCGTCCGTCGTACAAGAACTCTTTGTAGACTTCATCGGAAATCAGGAACAGATCGTGGCGTTTCACCACCTCCTGTAGCTTCATTAGTGCATCTTCCTCAAACACCCGGCCAGTGGGGTTGGCCGGGTTGCAGAGCAGAACGGCCTTGGTTTTGGGGGTAATCACATCCTCGAACGTATCAACCTCGGGTAGTGCAAACTCTTCTTTGATGCTCGTGGGCAGCGGCACGATGTTCACCTCCAGCATTTTGGCAAAGGCCTGATAGTTCGCGTAGTAAGGCTCGGGCACGATGACTTCGTCACCGGCATCGAACAGGCTGAGGAACACGAATTGCAGCGCCTCAGAACCGCCGGTCGTGACGATGATCTCGTCGGGCGTGAGCGATACGCCGTATTTCGCATAGTACTCGACCAGGCCGTTGCGGTAGCTCAAAAAGCCCTCGCTGGGCGAGTAGGCCAGGGTTTCGATCATCGCATCCTGAATGGCCTTGAAGAAAGCCGGCGGCGTGGGCAGGTCGGGCTGGCCGATGTTCAGGTGGTAAATCTGGGTGCCTTCGCGCATCGCCACCTGAGCGTAGGGCATCAGTTTGCGAATGGGCGAGGCGGGCATCGTCAAGTTGCGCTTAGCTAAAGCGGGCATGGTCGTCTGGGGTTTATGATGTCAGAGTAATGCTAGTGCATGCCGATGCATCGGCAATGCTGTCAGGAGCGGCCAAACTACGACAAGCCGCGCGATTGCACAACGGAGCGCCGCTTTACCAACCGTTTTTTTAGCTCAAACACGCTGCCAGTTCGCTGAAGCGCACAGCGTCTGCGGGCTTTGATGTAGCTTTGGGGTGTGTCTGCGCCCCACACGCCTACCGCTGAACCCCTGGAGCTCCCCGGCTTTTTGAGCCGCTGGTGGCCCTATGCGCTTGTTTACAGTCTGGTGGGGGCCATCGGCTTGTACTTTTTCCAGTATCAGATGAACCCCGATGTCGTGAGCTACATCGACGTGGCCCACGCCTGGTTGCGGGGCGATTTCGAGCTGGCGATCAACGCGTACTGGTCGCCACTGCTCCCCGTGCTATCTGCACCGCTGATGGCGATGGGCTGGCCGAATATCCTGGCGCTGAAGCTCATCTCGCTGGGCGGCGGACTGCTGGTGCTGTGGGTGCTCTATCGGCTGTGCCAGCTCAACGATTTCAGTGCGCTGCTGCAAGGCGCGGTGCTGCTCATCGGTGCACTGCTGTGTGTGAGCACGGCCATGCTGCAAACCACGCCCGATGTGTTGGCCTGTGGCGCGTTGCTGGCGCTGGTGTATCTGCTGTTCCGCCCGGTGCAAACAAACTGGCAGCGCACGGCCATGCTCATCGCCTTGGCGCTGGCAATGGGCTATTTCAGCAAACTGTTTGTGCTCTACTTTGCGCTCATCGCCCTGCCGCTGGTGTGGCTGATGCGCAGAAAGCAGTTGCCCGGCACCACCCGCCGCCTGTGGCTGAAACAGACGCTGTTGGGCTATGCGGGTGGGTTGCTACTGTGCCTGCTGTGGGTGGTGCCGTTGAGTATTCAGGTGGGGCACTTCACGTTCGGCGAGGCCGGGGCGTTCAACTACGAGCTGGTGATGGCGCGCGAACGGCAGTTCCCGATGGCGACCGAGGGCCTGCTCCCCCCACCCGAGGGCGCAACTTCGGCTTGGGTGGACATTACGCGCGTCGACTACCACGCTGAGTGGCCCCAATCGCCAGGCGCGTTCATGGCGCAGCAAGCGGAAGTGCTTGCGACGAATTTCATCATTGTCGCCAAGCTGGCGGGGCGTGAGCTGTATGTGCTGATGCTGGTGCCGATCTTCTACCTCGTTTGGGTGTATCGAAAAGAAGCACTCACCTTGCCGGCGTTCCAGATGCTGGTGCTGATGGCGGTGTATGTGGGCGGCTACCTGCTGGTGATCGTCGAGCTGCGCTACCTGTTGCCGGCGGTGCTGGTTGCACTGCTCTTAGCTGCCAAAGGTGTCCAGGCATACAACA
>CAZTEZ010000097.1:8992-10238 GCA_964611815.1 uncultured Bacteroidia bacterium
TGCGCGAGCTGGGCCATTTGCCTATTGTGCGCCTGGCCCCCGTTGCGCTGCTGATGTGGGCGTTGGGCGAGGTGCCGGCCGCGCAGCTCTGGGAACAGCGGTTCTCGGGTGCGGAATACGTCTCGACGGCAAATACACTTGAAGCGCAATATCCAGCGCACAAACGCATCGCCACCACCCGCTTCGATGACGATGCCTGGCATAAAGGCCTGTACGTCAGCTATTGGCGCGGTGCGTCGTATTTTGGCAGCCTGAACACCACCGACCGATTGCCCGATCGCCTGCTGCTACTCAACTACCACTCGCCCCTGCCCTGCCCACCAACACACACCTGCCAAACCCTGGACAGCCTACAGATTCTCGCCCCAAAACCGACCGACCGATGACCTACAGACCTCACCTCTACCTCCCGCTTTTTGCACTGCTTTGTGTGCTGGCCGTCGCCTGTGGCCCGCCCACCCAGACCATCGATTACACTGACACGAGTTGGCAATTGCCCTTCTCGAAAGACTCGATTCACAGCCGCCTTTCGAGCAACACGGACTTCAACTTCCAGAACATCACCTCCGAAGGCACGAGCTTCCCCAGCCCGCCGATGCTGACCGATACGATTGTGCTGCAGATGATCAACGTGCAGCCGCCTTACGACGGCTGCATGGGGGGCTTTTCGGCCTCCATCATCTTCAAAGAAAACTTCGACGAGTCGCAGACCGTGCTGCGGCTGACCAGCATGGCCATCCGTTGCCCGGACGCCGCCCGCGACGAAATTGACCCTGAAGCGCTGCGCCGGCTATTCGAAACCCACGTGATTGATTATATTCAAGCCGATGCCGATCCCTCCTGACATCAACTCCCCAATATCCCTTCTGCTATGGCCGACCACGATTCGCCCGCTTTGAACGACCTCCGGCAAATTGCCAACCAGTTTACGAAAGCCTGCCGCAGGGCCAATGAGCGTTTCGATGCCTGGGAGCACAAGCGCTCGGAAATCATTGAGCGCCTGCAGTTTATCGCAAACGAAATGGCGAGTCACGGGGCGTACTTCCACGAAAAGTTTAAGGTGATTGAGGCGCCGGTGTTCAGCAAAAAAGAGGAGAAGCTCTACCGGGCGAAAAAGCTGACGAGCGCCATGCTGAAGTCGCAGAACCGCAGTGTGTTGCGCTTCCACCCCGAAAAAGGCGGCGGCCAACCGCTGAAGCTGTCCGAGCTGGGCTTCGAGATCCACTTCGCGCCGCAACTGAACGGC
>CAZTEZ010000098.1:0-10181 GCA_964611815.1 uncultured Bacteroidia bacterium
ACCCCCAGCCAGCGTACTGCTCAGTGTAGTACGTCCCGCGACACTCCACCAGCAGTTCACCGTTTGGCAGCGAGGTGAGGGTGCCTGGGTTGGCGCGTGGCAGTGTGATGTATTCGATGAGCGTGTCAGCTGCGATGTCAATCACTGCCAGCTTGTTGTTGGTGCGCTGCACATCCAGGTTGGCACACGAGACGAAGAGCTGACCCGCGTGCAGTACCAGATGGTCCGGGTAGGGCTCCAGTTGTATCTCACCAGTGATGCTCAAGCTATTTATATCCAGCACATACACCTTGCCGTTAAATAACGAGCTGACATATCCCTTGCCACCGGGTGCAATGACGAGGTTGCGAGGGTTAGCATCGTTCGGGAAGTCGAGCGTCACCTGCAGCGTCCAATCGGTAGGGTCGACTTTGTAGATGCGTTTCGAATTATCTACGACCAAATACAGAGCGCCGGAAGCGGGGTCGTAGGTGGTGCTGTTCAGCACATCCCCCAGCGGCTGACCATTGGCAGCTTCAAACTGATACTGAGCAGCTTGCCACTGGCCGCTGCTGTCAGAAAAAGTTGTGATAGAAGCGTTGTTACTGCCCAACTGGCCTTCGTTGAGCACGGCGATATCCCAGCTGGCGGCGGGTGTCGGCGTGGGCTCGTCCTTGTCACAGGCGACGAATAACATGCTGGCTACCAGCACCAGCCACAAATACGCGTGTTTCACCACCATCGTCTGGATTGTTTCTTTTTAGCAAATGCCGCCTGAAACTCCTCCTCGCTATACGGGCAGTGCTTGCAGCGGTTGGCACAGCAATAGCCACGCTCACGCAGGAACTTCGCCGTGAGGACCATCAGGCCATCGTCGTCGTAATAGTAGTGCTCGCCTTCTATGAGTTCTTTCTTGGGCATGATACTTCCCAGTGATTCGTGCGAGCAGAGCCGTAGGTGTCAACTTTAAGCCTCAGCGCGGCGCAGCACCGGCAGTTGGCTTTTCAGCAAAGCATACCCGCCGAAGAGCACACCGCCGAACAGCAAATCGCCGAAGAGCGTGCCGCGGTAGAATGGCAGGCCGAGTTCGTAGCTCAGCAGCAGGCCGCTGAACGTGTCCGGGTACATCGTGCCGTCGTCCATCAGCCAGGCGCCGAAGTTGGTAATCAAAAAGAAGAGCACCGAGCCGCCGATGAGCGCCAGCGTCGTATTCAGCAAATTGACACGGCCGCGCAACAGGTAGGCGAGGAGCACAATCAGCGCAAAACTGCCGTAAACCCAGGCGAACGCGCCGTGGAAGAGCGGGTAGCCCGAATACTGCGCGATGAGCACATCGCTACCAAACAGTACCGTAATCGGCAATACGAAGGCCAGCCAACGGGGCTTGATGTAAGCCGCCGCAAAAATGCCGATGGCCGCCACGGGCGCGACGTTCCACAAGGTGTTTTGCAGGCTGGGTATCCAGTAGGGCATCAGCCGCCACAGGGCAGCGACGATCAGCAGTGCCGAAATGATTCCGATTTGGGACAGTTGGGCTTTGGACAACTTCATACTCTAAAGTTACAACCTAACACGCGAAAGGGCAAAGTTTGGCTGTGTTGAGCCTGCGCCACTCACTCTGCGGTCAGTCCGCCATCGTCTTTGTCGAACTTCTTGGTGTCGAAGCTCATCAACAGCGCTGGCACAAGAATGAGGTTGATGAACATGGCGATCATCAGTGTGACGGCCGTCAGCAGACCGAGATATTTCGTAGTGCCAAACGCGCTGGGCACGAAGACCATAAAGCCCATGAACAATACCACGGACGTATAGATGATGCTCAGGCCCGTGTGGCGGATCGTCCGACCCGCTGCGTTCTGGACGCTCGCACCGGTCTTGCGCTCGTGGCGGTACATCGAGAGGTAGTGGATGCAGTCGTCGACGGCGATACTAAACGAGAGCTGGAAGATGAGCATCGTGCTCGGCTTCAGCGGTATGCCCGTGAAGCCCATGAAGCCGGCCGTGAACAGCAGCGGTACCAGGTTGGCCGCCACCGCGATGAGCATGATGCGCCAGGATTTGAACAGGTAGAACATCTGAAAACAGACGATGATCAGCGTGGCGATCAGCGTGATGCGCAGGTTGTCAAGCAGGTACTTGTTGGTTTTCAGGAAGATCTTCGAGGTGCCCGTCACCTCGCCGGTCATCCGGTGCTTGGGATTCTTCACTTTCGAGAAAATCGAATCCATATCGGCCTCTACCCGGCTGATGAGTTCGGGCATCTTGCTCGCACCAATATCGCGCACAAAGCCGGTGATGCGCAGTTTTTGCTTGGTGCTGTCCGTGAGTTGCGCCCCCATCATGCCGCCCTCGGCGGCGTTCTGTTTAGCGCCCTTAGCTTTGGTGGTGTAGTCTTTCGACTCGGCTGCATACACCTGAATGAAATCGTACTCCTCGCGAATGGGCAGCTGGTAGGCCGAGCGATCGCCCATCATCAGCGCCTGCCGTCCCCACTTGAGCACGTCGACGAGGCTGACGGTGCGCGAAATCTCCGGGTACTGCTCAATCTTGCGCTGCAGCTTGTTCACCTGACGCAGGTTGCGCAGTTTGGTCGCGCCGCCCTTGCGCTTGGTGTCGATGACGATCTCGAAAGGCATCGCGCCATCGAACTTGTCCTCGACGTATTGCAGGTCTTTGTAGATCTTGTCGCTCTGCGGAATGTCGTCCAGGATGTAGAACTCCGGCCGCAGATACAACGCCGCGCCAATCGCCATAGCGACCACCACGACGGCCGTGCCAATCCAGACGTACTTCCGGCGCTTCATCACTAGGAAGTAAAGGCTATCCAGGAAGCGGTTGAGGTACTTGGAATCCAGGTGCTTGAGCTTCTTGGTGCTGGGCGCGGGCAGATAGCTGAACACCGCCGTGATGACCACGAGCGTGAAGACATAAGTCGTCATGATGCTCGCGAAAGCCACGAGGCCCATCTGCTGCAGCAGGTTGATTTCAGTGAAAGCCAGGAAGAAAAAGCTGAGCGCCGTATTGCCCATAATCATGAACGTGACGAGCCCGAGCTTACGCACCATCTGGCGCAGGGCCTCGCGTTTGTCGCCGGTGACGCGGAACTCCTGCTGGTACTCCGAGAGCATGTAAATGCACGGCGGCACCCCGAGGATGATAATGAGCGGCGGCAAGAGCGCATTGAGAATTTGCAGCACGCCACCCGTAATCGCCAGATAGCCCAGCGTGCTTATCGCAGACATCATCAATAGCACCACCGGCACCACAACCGCGGCCCACTGGCGGTAGAACAAAAACAGCGTGATGCCCGTAAACAACAGCGCCACGCCCATAAAGATCGACAGCTCGAGCGGCAGGCGCGTGAACATGAACGTGCGCACGTACGGCACGCCGGCGAAGTGCGGTTCAAAGCCGTGCTTCTCGCCCAATGCTTCCATTTTTTGAAGCACCTCGGCTATCAGCGGATGTTTTTCTAAAGTGGCTAATACCTCTTTGGTCAGTGTGACGACCACCACAATGTCTTCTTTCTCGTTGCCAAAAAGCAGGCCTTGGTAAAAGGGCTCCTTTTTCAGTTTGCGAATCAGACGGTCGGCCTGCTTCTGGTTTTTGAGCGGTTTATTCGTGGCGGGCCGCACTTCGAAGCGTCCGGCGTTGCCGTCCACGCTCATCATGGGCACGGTGGTGGGCGCAAAGGCGTTGGCGATGCCCTCTTGAGACTTAAAATAATCGACGTAGTCTTGCAGGTCGTTCAGCGCCTCGTATTTCCGGGCGCCATCACCCTCCAGCACGGCGATGATCGAGCCGCCATCTTCACCGAAGGTTTTGCGAAACTGCTGGTAGGCCTGATAATCTTCGTCGTCTTCGGGGACGACGGAGATGAACTCTTGCGAGAACGTGATGCGCGGCACCGCATAGATGAACAGCCCGATACTGATGCTGGCAACGGCGATCAGCAGCGGCAGACGGTACTTCAGGATGAAATCGGCGATGCGCAGCCACATAGTAGCTGCGAAAATAAGAAGCGAAACGGCATGCGGCGCGTTTTGAACAGAATGTTCTTATAAAAAGGTCGCAGAGCCGCATTTTAAAGTCAGGCTGTAACTTAATCGGACGTTGAGCAAGCTATTTAAATCTTATATTTACCATTCCAGCTCTCTTTAACACACTTTGATATGACGGCCAAGCCAGTAATCCTCTGCATAGATGATGAACCGATGATTCTCTCGAACCTGGATGACCAGATTGGAGAGAGCCTGGGTGATAAATTTGACGTAGAACTTGCCGAAAGCGGCGAGGAAGGTCTGGAGATTATCCAGGACTTGCAGGAAGAGGGCAAGCACTGCGCTGTGATTGTCTGCGACCAGCTGATGCCCAATATGAAGGGCGAGGATTTCATCATCCAGTCGCACAAGCTGATTCCACACACGCTCAAAATCATGCTTACCGGCCAGGCGAGCCTGGAATCTGTCGGCCGTACGATTAACAACGCACAGCTCTTCCGCTACCTGACCAAACCCTGGAAGAAAGACGAACTGGTAGAGACCGTCACTGAAGCTACTGAAATCTACAAGGAGTACATGCAGCTGGTGCAGTACACCAAGCTGATGAAAGCCCTGAGCGAAACCACCCGCGAGCTGAGCGGTGATAAAGACGCGGCGTCTATCACGAACAAGTTCATCGAAAGTGTGATTAACAACGTGGGCGCCGAGCGTGGCTATCTCATTCTCAACCACAACCCGCTGGTGGGCCTGGATCCCGAGACTTACATGATGCAGGGCGAACTCACGAAGTTCAACCGCGAGTTTGGCATCCAGCAGGAAAAGCTGACCGACGAGGTAGAGAAGACGATCGAATCTCAACTGAAAGCCAAGCCGGGTGAGAACGACAGCGCCCTGGCCACCCAGCTGACCTACAAAGACAAGGTGTTGGGCAAAATCTACATCGAGAATACTATCTCTAAAACGCCCTTTAGCGAAAACCACAAGGAGGTGCTCGATATGCTGGCCGCGCAGGCCGCGATTTCAATCGAAAACGCCCAGCTTTACAACCGCCTGCTGCAGCAGAACGAGGACGTGGTGAACTCTATTCGCTATGCCAAACGCATTCAGGAGGCCATCATGCCCAAGAAGGTTGAGCTACAAACGGCTTTCCCCAACTCGTTTACGTACTACAAAGCCAAAGACATCGTCAGTGGCGACTTCTATTGGTGGAGCATCAAACCCAACCGCGCGATTATCGCTGCCGTCGATTGCACGGGCCACGGCGTACCGGGTGCGTTTATGTCGGTCATAGGCCACAATTTCCTGCAGCAGATCACGAACATGCCGAGCAACACCGACCCGGCGTTCTTCTTGCAGTTTTTGCACAAAAAAGTGCGTGATACGCTCAACAAGCAGCAAATCACGGACAACCCCAAAGACGGTATGGATATCGCACTCGCGATTATCGACCGCAAGAAAAAGACGCTACAGTACGCCGGCGCAAGGCGGCCGTTTTGGTATGTCCGCGATGGTGAATTCCTCACCCAACGCGGCTCAAAGTGCTCGATTGGCGAGGTGAACGTACCCAAAGAGAACCAGAAGTTCGAAAGCCTGACACTGGAATTAAAAACAGGCGACTCCATTTACCTGACCACCGACGGCGCTGTCGACCAGTTTGGCGGCCCCGACAACAAGAAGTTTGGCAAGAAGCAATTGACGCAGGTCATACTAGAGGGCGAGAAAATCGACGATCCCAAAGAACGTATGGCACACCTCGACAACGCCCTGATGTCTTGGATGAAAGCGGGCAAAACTGAATTGACTGACGACAATCTGATCATCAACGTCCGTATCGACTAAAGCGCCCTGCTCATGCGCAAGTTTCTGGCCATAATTCTGATTGCCTGGCTACTGCTCGTAGGCTGTCGTTCGGGTAGCGAGTACCCGGTCATCCTAGAACTTGCGGGGTCGAACACCGTTGGTAAAGGGCTGGCCCCCGAACTCGTTCGCGGGTATTTCCAAACCAAACTTGAGGTCGACTCCATAACCGAACAATCGCGCGGTGCCGAAGAACTGGACATCATTGGTTGGCGTGCTGGCAAGCCTAAAGTCATTCGTATTTCGTCGCATGGCACCTCAACGGGTGTAGACAGCCTGGCGCAAAAGTCAGCCGATATCTGGATGGCTTCTCGAAATATTACCGCTACAGAAAATGCTCGGTTTGATTACGATATGCGCCAATCAGATGCCGAATTTTTTGTAGCGCTCGATGGCATTGCCATTGTCGTGAACGAATCGAACCCGCTCGAATCACTGAGTATTTCACAGGTGATGAAAATCTTCTCCGGCGACATTCAGAGCTGGAAAAACCTAAATGGCCGCAACGAGAAAATCAGCTTGTATGTGCGAGATAAAAAGTCGGGAACCTACGACTCTTTTCAATCCATTGTGCTCAAGCCCTATAAGGCCGTTCTGTCAAAACACGTTGCTGGTGAATTCGAGGACAATGCCAAAGTGTCTGCTGCGGTTGCAAACGACCCCAATGCGATTGGTTTTACGAGCTACAAAAAAATCGCTGGAACCAAACCCCTTCTTATCGACGACAACTCAGGGCGGGTTTATGAGCCCAATGTGTTCACCATCAAAACAGAAGCCTACCCCATTTCAAGGCGGCTGTATTTGTACCGTTATCCGAATTCAACCAACAGACATGCCATCAACTTTACGCGCTTTGCACGCTCTGAGGTTGCACAAGAGCTAATCGTGAAAAGCGGTTTCGTTTCGCCTGATCTATTTCTTACCAGAATCGAAGATTTACCCAGTGATGCGCCCGAGTTGTACCGCAAACTGCTCCGGGGAGCTAGTCGCATTCCGATCAACATTTACTTCACCCCCGGCAGCCACCAGTTCGACCGCGATGCGCTCGTGAAACTTGGCGAAATCAACCGTATGCTGCGCCAGAAAGAGTACGTCAATCGCCAGGTGCTGCTCATGGGCTTCAGCGACGCCAGTGGCAGCCTGCAAAGGCAGCAAGAGCTTGCGCTCATGCGTGCACGTAAGGTGCAGCAGTATTTGCGCGAATATGGCAATTCGCGCTCCAGCGCGTTCTCGTTTGGCAGCCAAATGCCGCTGGCCAGTAGCCTGGCCTACGAAGGCCGACAGCGCAATAGCAGAGTGGAGGTGTGGGTAAAATGAAGCGCTGGATAAAGTACGTCTGGTACGTTGTGCTTCTGCACTGGGTTGTGGGGCTGTCACTCATCGCTCCTGTGGCAGTTGCACAGCAACAGGTAGAGCCTCTGGACCCTGAGGCTGGGCGACCCAAGGCCATCGAATACCCAATTGCCAGCTTTGGTGCCGACCGCGAAAGTTGGGCCATCGACCAGGCGCCCAACGGTTTGATTTATACCGCAAACAACGCTGGTTTGTTGGAGTTCGATGGTGTGTCATGGACGACTTATGCGTTGCCCAACACTGCCCCAATATACGCGCTGGACGTCGGGACCGACAACAACGTGTACGTTGGTGGCGAGCGCGCCATGGGCTACTTCGCCTACACCCCAAGGAAAGGACTGCAGTACAACAACCTGCGCGACCAACTGCCTGTCGACCAGCGCGATTTCTCCAACATCTGGGAAATCGTCGTCCGTAAAGATGGCGTGCTATTTTTTAGCCACGATGCCGTCTATTTCTACAACGGCAAAGACATTCGCACCATTCGCCCAAAGGCCAATACCAGCTTCTCGGAGGGGTTTGTTTACAAAGATGATTTGTACGTCTATGACCTGACCAACGGCTTGCAGATGGTACGCAACGATGAATTGGTGCGCGTTGGATGGGCCTCGCGCCTGCGCAATGCGTATATCTACTGCATGATTTCGTTCGGAGACGACGTACTGGTGGGCACCCGCGAACTGGGTCTGATGCGCTACGACGGCCGACAGATCAGCCCGTTTGAAACCGAGCTGCCCCCTTACGTGGAAGATAAAGTGCTGACCAACGGCCTCACACTTGCCAACGGCTACCTCGTGTTTTCGACCATCGGCCGTGGCATTTATATTCTGACACCGGAAGGCAAGCTTGTCGGTCAGTTTGACGACCAATACGGTATTCAAGACGACAAGGTGCTGGATATGCACATTGACCATCAGGGCAGTCTTTGGCTGGCGATGAACAACGGCATTTCGATGCTCGATTACCCCAGCCCCATGACCTACTTCCGAGATCTGGAGGGCCTCACGGGCGAGGTGTACGATTTCATCCGGCACGATGGCACGCTCTACGCGGGCACCTACAAAGGGATTTACTACCTCGACACGACCTATACTCGGGCGGCCTTCAAGCGCCTGGAGGGCGTGGCCAGCGAGTGCTATGCCTTCGCTGCGGTAGAAGGTCAACTTTACGCGGCTACCAGTCAGGGTGTTTACGAAATACAGGGCACGGGCGGGGCACGCGAGATCTACGAACAATCTGCAAAAGTGCTACTGGTGAACGAGCACCGCCCGGATTTAATGCTGGTGGGCAACCGTATGGGGCTCACCATTCTTGAACGTCGGGGTGGCGTGTGGCAGGGCTCGGCACGGCTGTCTGGCATCACGGCCAGCATCACCTCCATGGCAGCAGATAACGAGGGCACCGCCTGGCTCACCACCGAAAACAAGGGCGTGCTGCAGATTGCACACTTGTACGATGATAAAAACTACAGTGTACGCCGCCTTGATACAGCCAGTGGCTTGCCAACCCTCCAGAAGCTCAAGGCTTTCAATATGGAAGGAGAGGTTCGCATCGGCAGCCCCTCGGGCCTGTATCGATGGGACCGACGCAAACAGCTGTTCAGCCCCGACCAGTCGCGTTCGATTTATTTAGGCAACGGCAAGTGGGGCATCAAAGATTTGACGCTCAGCCCAAAAGGCGACTTGTGGGTACTGCCTGCTTCTGGCGATCGCATGTTGTTTCACAACCGATTGCACAATCATCGGCTCAACCTACAAGAAATACCCGTCTCGATGGTCGCCAACTCACCAGGGGCGCTGCTCTCGATTTATGCCGACGGCGAAGACGCCGTATGGCTGGGCATGCTAAAGGGCATTATTCGTTACCGAAACGATTGGCGAACCCGATTAATCAAAGATACCTCGCGCGTAATTTTTCGTAGTATTTACCTGGAAAGCGACGAACAAGAGTTGCCACCCTCGCCCACCGAGCGCTATGAGTTTACGAACTACGCTGGCAACAACATTCAGATCAATTTCGCGGCTATTGGTTATAAACAGCCAGGCACCACTCGCTACCAGTACATACTGGACGGACGTGGCAAAAACGAATGGTCGGAGTTCTCGATAACACCCCACGTTCGCTTCACCAACTTACCCGACGGCAACTATACGCTCAAGGTGCGTGCCGTGACTGGCGAGGGTCTCCCTACAAAACTCGCCAGTTTGAATTTCACGATCCAGCCGCCGTGGTTCCGTTCGTGGTGGGCCATCACGATCTACCTAGTTTTCGGGGCAGGCTTGGTGTATCAGTTCATCCGCGTGCGTACGCAACAGCTGGAAAAAGACCGCGAGCTGCTGGAAGACAAGGTGCGTGAACGCACCAACGAGGTGCTTTTGCAGAAGGAGGTCCTGGAGGAGACGTTCAAAGAAATCACCAACCAGAACGAGCAGCTGCAAGTCGCCAACGCCGAAATTCAGGAGAAGAACGAGGAGCTGAACGCCCAGCGCGAAGAGCTCGAAAACACGCTCAACGAGCTGCGCAGCACGCAGGGGCAACTCATCATGAGCGAAAAAATGGCAACGCTCGGGCAACTGGTAGCGGGGGTTGCTCACGAAATCAATACGCCCATTGGGGTGATCAATGCCTCTGGAGGGCAGGCCATGGAGGCCATGCCCAGCATCATCGAACGCATGCCCAATGTAGTGGATGAATTGAAGCCCGAAGAGCGCGAGCTGCTCTACGAGATGATCGCCGAGGCCATGGAGCAGGAGTTCAGCCTCAGCACCCGCGAGGCCCGACAGATGCGCAAGGCCATTCAGAGTAAACTGGAAGCCATGGGTGCCGAGGGTGCCAACATGACCGCCCGCGAGCTCGTGAAAGCGGGCTTTGGCGACGAAAATCTCGAGCGCTATGCACCGCTGTTGACACATGAGCAAAGCGCTGAAATCGTGACGCTCGTGCAGCAGATTGGTCGCATGCGCTTCCATATCAACAACATTCTGACCTCGG
>CAZTEZ010000099.1:0-1131 GCA_964611815.1 uncultured Bacteroidia bacterium
AGTGTAGTGCGTGTGATCAGAGGTGTAGGTCCTTCGGCCAAGGCCTCAGGATGTACCTTCTTGTTTACGGCGCATGCATCCCGTAAATCCTGCCCCCAATCCTGAAAATCCTAGTTCACCTTACGAGTAGGTCCTTCGCTGCGCTCAGGATGTACCGGCGTGTGTGTATCCTGAAAATCTTGGTTCTTCTCACGAGTAGGTCCTTCGCACCGAAGGTGGTGCTGAGGTATACCTATTGATTTTGAATTGACTTAGTTGTTACATCCTGAGCGCAGCGAAGGAACTACTTGTAGTGTAGTGCGTGTGATCAGAGGTGTAGGTCCTTCGGCCAAGGCCTCAGGATGTACTTTCTTGCTTACGGCGCATGCATCCCGTAAATCCTGCCCCCAATCCTGAAAATCCTGGTTCTGTACTACAGCAGCACGACCTTCCCGTCGTTTTTGATCGACTCCTGCGAGGCCTCCAGCACGCGCATGACGGTGAGCCCGGAGTCGTAGTTCGCCACGGGCTGGCTGCCGGTGGTGATGGCCGAAAGGAAGTCGCGCACCACGAGCTTGAGCGCTTCGGGGTTGTCGATGCTGGGGGTTTGCACCTCCCCGGCACGGTAGGTGTACTCGATGCGGCTTTGGGCGGCGTCTTCGGTGGCGCTGTAGCCGGTGTCGAAGACCTTGATTTTGTCGACGGGCTCCATATCGTCCCATAGCGCCATTTTCTGATCGCCACCAATCAGCGTGCGGCGCTGTTTGATGGGCGAGACCCACGAGACGTTGAAGTGCGCAATGGCGCCGTTGTCGAACTTGACGGTCAAAAAGGCGATGTTCTCGAGGCCGCTCGGCGAATGCGCGGCGCCCACAGCCTGTACGCTGACCGGCTTGGCCGCCATCAGGTAGTCCATGACCGACAGGTCGTGTGAGGCGAGGTCCCAGATAACGTTGACGTCTTGCTGAAACAGCCCCAGGTTGATGCGCGTGCTGTCGATGTACTGAATTTCGCCCAGCTCGCCGCTATCGACCAGCTCTTTTAGTTTGCGCACGGTACCCATGTACAGCGAGATGTGGTCGACCATGATCACGAGCCCCTTCTCGTTGGCGATGCGCACGAGCTCTTCGGCCTCGGCGACAGTGGCGGTCA
>CAZTEZ010000099.1:1141-10179 GCA_964611815.1 uncultured Bacteroidia bacterium
TTTCGACGAGCACATGTTTGCCGGCCAAGAGCGCAGTTTTGGCGAGTTCGAAGTGCGTGGAAACGGGCGTGGCAATGGCCACGGCTTGCAGCTCGGGGTCGTCAAAGAGCGTCTGCGCAGTGGCGACGGTCGTCACATCAGGGTAATCGGCGGCGGCACGCGCGCGGTTGTCGTCGTTGTGGTCGGCGAGGTATTTGACGCAGGCACCGTCGAGGGCGTAGAAGTTGCGAAGCAAGTTAGGCCCCCAATGACCGTAGCCTATGATTCCGATATTCGTCATGGGCGCAAAAGCGTTTGGCAACAAAGCTAAAGATATTGCCGCGACTAACCGCAGTTTTGTCGCCCTTATGCACCACCGGCCGCCACTTGTGCGCTGCCAGCGCTGCCAATCTGTGCTGCAATGTCATCCAGACGCTTGAAGAGCCAGCCCGTGTAGGCCACCTGCTTGTACTCGTCGATGAGTGCGCGCAGTTGCTCGACATCCTGCTGCTCCACAGCGCTGGCGTCGGCAATGAGCTTGACCTTCATATTCGTCAGCTTGCGCATGATTTTGATGAAGTTCTGGTGCAGCTCTTTCTGGTAGCTCGAGATCTTCTTGTTGCGCCGCATGTAAATCTGGAAGCTGTCGATCAGCGAGTAGAGCGGGTCGAAGTCGTCGGTTTCGTAGTAGATGCGCATCAGCAGCGCGCGGCCACCCACGGCGTAGTACACGTCGTCGAATTCCACGCTCTGTAATACGCGCTTGCTCTGTTTGTAATCGGGTTTGTGGTACAGCAGCACCGCAAGGTTGTAGTTAAACGCATTCTCGCGCGCGTGCTCAGGCAGCTTGTCTTTGTATTTGTACACGAACTTCTCCGTCCACTCAAACTCGTCGAGGCGGTGCCCGGCCGATACGATGTTCTTGTAATCCCACTGCGAGAGCTCTTCGCGCTCGTCGAGGATGATCTCGCTCTCGAGCAGCCACTGATACAGCTCGAAGAGCTCGCGCAGATACTGCCGGTTGCCCTTGTTGATGTTGTGAATGCAGTAGTTCTGCACGTACAGATACATGTAGCGGATCTCCTCCTTCTCTCGCTCGTTCTCGGTTTTCTGGGCGAAATGCTTGCCGTGACGCTGCATCACTTCCTTCAGGCGGTCGAAGTGCGCGTGGTCGTTGGGCTCGGTGAGGCACTGCAAGATGTGGTAGTACACAACGATGGCTGGGTGGTCTTCGTAGTCGCCGATGTTAGCCTTCAAAGAGCGCAGCAGCTCTTCGGTCAGCCAGTGGTTGTAGTTGACTTCGATCACGTTCTGCCGGTTGGCCATCTCGCAGGCGTTTTTCAGCTTGGCGGCCAGGTAAAAATGGTCCAGCGCATCGACTTTGTGCTGCAGGCTTTCGTCGGTGGTGCGCTGCTGTTGGCGCATGTAGTAGTGGTCGCTCTCGTCCCAGAACAAGTACTCCTGCATGTAGAAGTTCTCGTTCTTGATCTTCTTTTTCTTCTGGCTTTTCTTAAGCGTCCGAAACGCCTTGTTGTACGATTTCTCGAGGTCGCGCTGGGCGAGGTCAGCCATCAGGTGGTAGTCCTGGTTGAAGCCGCGCGATTCGAAATGCTGCTGTGCAAAAAACTGCTCGAGCAGCTTTACGAGATACGACATCAGATCGGCCAGGCGTTGCTCGTGATACTCTTCGCCGGGGAAGAGGTGTTCGAAGATCAGCTCCCGATCGAGGTCCGGCTCGTTGTCTTCGGGGATGTGCACCAAGAGGTAGTCTGCGAAGGCCATCAGGCGTTCGTGCTTATTGAAATAAGGTGAATGCACAAAGTCGACGAACTGGCGGAATTCGCGCGCCGTCAGCGTTTCGAGCATCCGATGTAGTTTACTACCGTACATTTCCCATTAGCGTGTAAGTGCAGTATACTAAGCGCTACCAAACTGATACAGAACAAAATTTACGCGTTTTGGAACAACGACCAATCAATTTTGCTAACGAATGTTTGGTTTTTCTAAAGTCGACCCCACTAAAACTACCTACGCACCCACCACCTCCCATACAACGTGACCGCCACAACGCAGGTTCGGGCGTAGATGATATGGAGTAAACGCCTATCTTAGGCACTAACACGTCTCCCCAAGCTTTACCGCTATGCCTTCGCCCAAGCCCGGGTCTGCCACCACCTCGCCCACCTCCAGTGCACCCTCGCAACACGCGGGCATCGACCGCCAGTGCGAGAAAGCCTGGGCGCTGCGCTACGATTCGCCGGCAAAGGCCGCAAACGAAGCGCGCGAAATCCTGAAAAGCGCCCGCAAACATGGCTATGCCTGGGGCGAGGCGCGTTGCTATCAGATCATGGGCGCCTGCCAGTCGTTGCAGAACGATTTCGACGACGCGCTGGAGAACCTGCAAACGGCGCTCGACATCTACCAGCAGCGCAACCACAAAGCCAGCGCCGCCGAGGCCACCGCGCACATCGCCACGACGTATATGATGATGGAGCAGTTCGATGTGGCGCTCAACTGGCAGTTTCGGGCGCTCGAGCTCTCCCGCGACTACCAGCTGAAGCAGGTGGAGGCCAACACGCTCTACAACATCGGTGTCATCTACAACGAGCTGGGCGAGCACGAACAGTCGCTGAAATTCCACCAGAAGGCGCTGGCGCAGAAGAAACACAACGGCGCCGACGAGTTCAACGTCATCACATCGTTGAGCGCCATGGGCGAGGTGTACTTCAAATCTGAGCGCTACGTCACGGCGCTGGAGTATCAGCAGGAGGCGCTCGCACAGGCCAAACTCATCGGCATGCGCTATGCGCTGGGCATCACGCTGATGCGCATCGGCGAAATCCGAATGGCGACTGGTGAGTACAAAGATGCCGAAAGCGCGCTGCTGAAAGCGCTGGAGAACTTCCGTGCCGAAGATGGCCACGAGACGTCCATCGTTGAGCTCAACCTGATTCTGTGCGAGCTTTTCGCGCGCACCGACCGCCACGAGCAGTCGCTGGAGGCCGGGCGCAAGGCGCTTGAAATCGCCAAGCGCTTAAAGCTGATGCGCCTGTTGGCGCGCTGCCACAGCTACATGAGCCAGGCCTACGAAGCTGCCGGCAACTTCCAGAAGGCGCTGGAAGAGATGAAGGCTTACACGAAAATCAAAGACCAATCGATCCAGCTGGGTGCGCGCCAGACCTTCAAGGCACTGCAGCGCTACCAGGAGATTGAGCGCCACGCCCTCGAAAAAGAGCAGTATAAGCAGCAGACCATCGAATTGGGCGAGGCCAACGAGCAGATGCAAGCGCAGCAGGCCACACTCGAGTACACGATTACGCAGTTCCGGCACAGCATTGCGTATGCCAGCCGCATCCAGCAGGCGATGCTGCCGCCCATCGAGACCATTGGCAAACACTTCGACGACAACTTCGTGTTGTTCATGCCGCGCGATGGGGTGAGCGGCGATTTCTACTACCTGCAAGCCCTCGAGGACGATTCTGTGATCGTTGCCGCCGCCGATTGCACCGGCCACGGTGTGCCGGGCGCGCTGCTGGGCATGTTGGGGTACTCGCTGCTTAACCTGATTGTAAACGAGCGGGGCTATCACCGCCCGGACAAAGTCTTGAAGCTACTCGATCTGTATATGCGCGAAGTCTTGTGCCGCCAGAACCCCGGCCAGAAAATGGACGACGGCATGGACATCTCGCTCATCCACTACCAACCGCGCCGCCGGGTGTTTCAGTACGCCGGCGCCATGAACGCGCTCTACTGGGCGCGCCACGGGCAGGGACAGAAGGTGGAGGCCGACCGCGTGGGCATCGGCGGCACGTACAAGGGCCTGAAGAACTTCCACCGGAACGAAATCCCGGTCGAGCGCGGCGATTGCATCTACCTGTTCACCGACGGCTATCACGACCAGTTTGGCCCGGGCAAGTCGCGCCAGAAGAAGTTTTCGCCCAAGCGCATGCGCGAGATACTCGCCGACGTACACGAGCTGGACATGCAGCAGCAGCACGACTACCTGAAAGCGCAGCTAAAAGCCCACCAGGCCGAGCTGACGCAGACGGATGACATTCTGGTGATGGGCCTGCGGATATAAGATTTGTCTGGCAGCTGCCGTTGGCGGCACCTGTTTCGGTGCACGGTGAAGCGCTACAACGCGGTGCGGGTGGGGCAGTAGGGGCCCTGCGCATCGCGGATGTATAGGTCAGCTTCCTCAGGCTGGGTGGTGGTTCTCGTCCGCTGCTGAACGAGCTTGCCGTCGTCGTCAAAATACGTTTCTTCATCGACGCTCACCGACGGATCATCGTTCAGCACGGTTTTCGCAATACGGTTCCCCTGCGCGTCGTAGCGGTAGTCGATTTGGCGAATTAAATCGCCGTTGTTTCTGTCTTCAATTCTCACGCGGCGGGGTTTGTCGAAGCTCGTCCAGTCAATATACTGAATGTAATTCAAAGATTATGTGGCTTATAGAATACTTATGCTGTAAACAGTATCGTACTTATATTCATAGGAAGGACAATCTAAGCTGAAATTTAGTCGAAACTCATAAATGCCATCGGGCACATTCGGGACGGGTTGAATAAAATCATCATCCTGTTTCAAAGTTACTGAGTCTTTGAAAAGGGTTCTGCCCTTGTTATTTACCAAATAATAACGGAAGACTTTATTACAATGAGGAGGCCTAGCAGTAGTAATCATGAATTTTTCATCATCCTTGTAAAAGATATTATCGTAAGAAAAAATGCTTCCGGATTTACCAAAAAGCTGTGAAAAGGGGTTTCCTAATATTAAAAGTCTTGAAATAATATCTGCCTCATAAATATACTCCGCATGAAATTTCTGGAATGATTCTTTCGATCGCAACGGAATATAATAGTTATACTCAAGCATTCGTCTTTTTTCATCCATAAAGAATTCATCATACCGTTGCTGTCCCTTGTAGTAAAACTGTTGAGCAATTAAATTGTCCGAACTATAGGTTTTAACATGACCATGTTTTTCACCTTCCCAACGTTGATATGTCATCGTAGTATCACCATAAAAATAGGCTTTGCATTCGACAAGGTCTTCTTCTAGGCTTAATGCATAGCAAGCTTCAAGGAGAGTCTTTTCACTCCCATCCAGTGTGTAAAACTTCTCAACTACTCCTACCCCATCTACTAGATACTGAACTAAGAGTGTACTATCTTCTTCAAATCGATGTTCCTTGTAAGAATACTTATGGTCATCAATTGCGGTGTAATTCTTCTCGCACGAGATAAGTATGACGTGTATAAAAGCAATAAAAATACTTAGAGTAATTGCTCTGGTAACTTTATGTCTATTCATCACCAGTAGAGTCAGGTAAATCTCCTACAGGGCTGGTCACACCGTCTGGATATGGATTACCTTCAAAATCCATCCGGAACGCACCATCTATCGTATCTGTAGAAGGTCCATCGGGATTATCTTGTGTACGCGGTTCTGTAAACCTGAGAGTATCAGATTGAGTCTTCATCTTTTGCTTGTGTTCTTCACTTCTATTTTTCTCAATTACCTTACTCCCCGCTTTCATGAACTTGCTCGTGTTTTCCAAATCTTTGCCCAGCTGGTTGTTTTTCTTTACAGATGGCTCTGGAACTTTTTGAAAATCAAGAACTTTCTTGATTCGAGAAAACTTCATACTCATGTCTCGAGCTTTCATTCTAGTAACTACAGCATCCAACGCTGAAATATCAATCGATTGAACCGGTTTACCAAACCAGTCAGTATATGACAGGTTTCTGTAAGTACCATCTTCACTCGTAAAGTTATACCCACCTTGCATGTATAGGAATCCAAGAAATTTCTTTGCTGGATCGAAAAATGAACTTTCGTAATGATGAGGAGGCTGAAATTCATAATGCCTTACTGCATATATAAACGCGCCTTCTGCGGCAACACCATCAACTTCGAAAGCTGCATTAGTTTCCTTGTGATAAACGTGGAGCTCTGAAATGTAATCTTTTGGTCCAGCTTCATATACTTCATAATCCCTCTGGACTACGAAGCCGTCTTTATCAAGGTGCTCAGTAATGCTAAGTTCCAGTTGTTCTCCTTGTAAATCACGACCTCGGACAGGTTGATTTGCAGCAAATGGGTAAGGCGATAAGAACGCAAATTTATTACGTAATGGATCTCTTGAAATGAAACGTGCTGTGCGCGGGTCATAGAACCTTGCACCATAATCATAAATATTCTTCCCATGCTTCCACTCGTTGTCGAATTCCTTGCCATTAAACCCATACCGATACGCCGCGTCTGGTCGGTAGCTCTTCTCCTCCTGCACCATCCCGAACGGGTAGTAATCATTCGCAGACGCGACGGCAGCGACCCAGAAATCCGCCTCAAGGGTGCCGGTTGCCGCGCTCGAATTCATCCCCGTTTTCTTATCCGAAACCACCGCCAGCACGTTGCCCAGGTGGTTCTTAAGCTCGTACTGCTTGCGCCCGCGGAACTCCTCTGTGAACACGTCATCCATGCCCGGGGCGTGGCTCACCATGTAGTTCACCTGCGTTCTGTCGAGGCCAAGTCGCTGAGAGCCATACACATGCACTTCGGCTTGCTCGTACTGATGTATATCGGAGGGACTTTGACTGGTGGTCGTTGTAATCAACAGCGATTCGGGCGGGAAGATGCTCGTGATTTCGTAGAGCTCGATGAATTGCGTGAAGGTCGTCTGCTCGATCGTGTTGATCGCCAGCGGGTTGCCCTGCGCATCGCGGATGTACAGGTCAGCCTCCTCAGGCTGGGTGGTGGTTCTCGTCCGCTGCTGAACGAGCCTGCCGTCGTCGTCAAAATACGTTTCTTCATCGACGCTCACCGACGGATCATCGTTCAGCACAGTTTTCGCAATACGGTTCCCCTGCGCGTCGTAGCGGTAGTCGATTTGGCGAATCAAATCGCCATTGGTTCTGTCTTCAATCCTCACGCGGCGGGGTTTGTGGAAGCTCGTTCAGTCAATATACTGAATTACTTACCAGCCCCCGCATCCCGCTTGCGCGCGCGGCGAAGGGCCTTGCGGTAGCGCCGGCCGATGCGGATCAGCTCGTAGGGCACTTTGAAGACGTAGGTGCTGCTGATGCGCGAGTCGCCCGGGTCGTCGTAGGCTTTGATGGGCACCTCGAGCGAGGTGCGCCGCATTTCGGTAGGCCCCAGCGCGATGATCTGCCGGGCGAAGAGCTCGATGTCGAACAGCCAGCGCGAGAGGAAGGGGCGCTCGAACAGGTGCGGGATGTCGGTGCGGCGGAAAAGCTTGGCGCCACACTGCGAGTCATAGACGCCGATTTTGAGGATCAGCCCGTCGATCCAGGTGGCGATCACGCGACTGAAATAGTGGCGAAGCGGCGGGCGGTAGATTTTGGCGCCCAGTCGGCGCAGGCGCGTGCCCACCACCAGCCGCAGCTCGGGCGCGGCCTCGATTTCGTGAACGAACAGCCCAACCTGGTCGAGGCTCACGGACAAATCGGCGTCCAGAAAGCCCAGCCACTCGTATTGCGCTTCCTCGTGCAGCTGTAGCATGGCGGCACGCACGGCGTCGGCCTTGCCGCGGTTGGGTTGCAGGTCGATGTAGCGAAAGGTCTCGGGGTGGGCATTGCAGAGCGCTTCGAGCACGCTGAGGGTGTCATCGCTGCTGCCGTCGTTCACAAAGCACACGTTGAAAGCGGGCTCGGTTTGGGCAAATGCCTCAAAGCGCGCCCGTGGCAGGCGCGTCGCTTCGTTGTAGCAGGGCACGAGGATGCAGTAGCGCGACACGGCGCACAAGTTAACCAAAAGTGTTCGGGTCTTGCGAGCAGATGTCACGCTACGCGCCGACCCAAACGCTTTTTTGTTGCAGCTATGTCGCAGCTTTATTGCATTGTTTGCTGCAATTCATCGCAATGGCTTGCGGTTGCCAGGCGGCTAGCGAACCAGCTTTGACATGCCTGTAGCGGGGTGTACGCGGGCCTGATGATGGCGTTGGATTGAGGGCTGCCTGACGGACAAGCACTAATAAGCATCAGGGCGACAAGGTTTAGTCGTATTCGAATGCGTTACAACAGGGTGTAGTTATTTCCATGCCACATTAGCGCAAAAGTGGTCGGCGGGGTATGCTCAAGTGCACTCTATAAGCCTAGAACAGTTTTAAGGGCAGTTCAAAATCTTATTTAGCCAGGCGATAATTGCGTTGGTCTCCCCAGGTTGAAAAGCTTTCAGCTGCGATTCATCTTCATCAAAAACATAAATGTTCTCTGGACTTAAATATTGATACCAATCGGAAGGATTTTCCACGCTCAGTCGCGGATAGTGCTCTAAACCAGCTCTCTTGAGCATGCTCACCCGTCGCGCAGGCGAAAACCCTAACATCACTAATGTGATGGATCCGCACTCATGATGAGCACCGAGCCAGTGTACCACGGCTTCTTGACAAGCCGGGCATGATTCTGCTGTAAAAACGACAGCTTGGGCTCGTGTAGAACAAGCCGACAGAAGAAGAAGAAAAAAGCAGCTTAGTCGGGTAGCGAGGTGAGCCATGTTGCATCTGGATAGGTGTAAACATTGAAAATGAGCTTGCCAGGGTTGGCCTCACTTGCATCAAGGTTCTGTATAGCAAATTGACCCCGTTTGAAATAGTAAATATAAAAACGCAACCACCCAGCACCGAGATTCAAATAACTAACTGTTCGTGTATTTAAATCGAATACACTAGCTCTATGCATCTTTATCGTCTTCCCATTCTCAATCAAATTAACTAAAGACAGACGAATAATTTTTTGATTGAGTGTGTCAGCTATCATACCTAAATATAACTCGACCGAGTCATCATACATCTCAATTTGATGTTTGGGAGTCTCTAACACTAACACATCCTTTTCTGGATCATAGAGCAAAAAACTGTCCTTCAAAATTGGGGGAGTTTGAGAGATGTCAAACTCATAGACGATTTCTTCGTAGGGTTGTGCAACAAACAATCGACTACCAACACGACATAAGAAAGGGTTATCTTCACTCATATATAGCGATTTAGAGACTGTCCAAGATCAACTTAGGGAATTTAAAAAACTGAGCTTCAGTTA
>CAZTEZ010000100.1:0-3875 GCA_964611815.1 uncultured Bacteroidia bacterium
CATGCGGTAGCGCAGGTACTCCGGGCGGCTGCCATCGGGCAGGGTGGCGCGCACCATCAGCGGTTCGGCCTTGCGTTTGATGACGGGGCGGTCGAGGTTCACCCAGCCCATGCGACGAATAGGCATGCGCTGGTTGGCAGTCAGGGCCCGCGCCTCACGGACGCACATCATGTTCAGGTAGGCGTCGTTGCGGGCGAAAAAACGCTGCTGGTCAGCCCCTTGCGTGCGCACCCAGGCATCGAACTGCTGTCGACGGATCGCCTGTCGCCGTTCGATTTGTGGGCGTAGGCCTGTGATCGCCGCCCACAGCTGCTGGTCGAACTTGCGGATCTGGCTGGCCGTCGCCAACAGCGTCAGGCGGTTCGTCAAAATGTGGTTATTGTAGACTTCCAGCTCGTACAGCAGCGTGTCGACCCACAAGTAGCCTGTGCGGTTTTCCGCAAACTGCATGGCGGGTACCAGCTCCCCCTTCTCATTGGCGAACTCCAGCGGCAGGTTGCCGAAGAGCGCAACAGCATTGCCGTCGAGGTCCACGTACGCGTGGCGGGCGGTTTCGCGGCTGATGGCCTCGTTGGGGTAGTTTTTCAACTCGAAGTGCGAGCGATACTGTGCAACTTGCGCCAGCTTGGCCTTCTTCAGCACGCGCTTGGGGTGGTAGATTTTGGGCAGCGGCACCTTGGGCAGACGCGCTTGCAAACTGACGCTATCGGCGTCCAGCTCCCAGAGCACGCGCTCGTCTTCGCTGCTGCGGCTGTAGTAAATCTGGTAGCCCGCCATGTCAGTAGCATCGAGCATCGGGAAGTTGACGAAGATCTTGCGGCCCCGGCGCACCTGCAAAGGCGTGCCGTCGGTGGCGGTGGCGCTCAGGTTAAACATGCCCTGGCTTTGCAACAGCTGGCCGTCGACAGTTTCGGTGCCGACCGGGCTGTTGGCGACGGACTTCATATCGCCGAGCTGCTGGCAGCGCAGCGTGTAGCGACCGGTGTAGTATTGGCCATCGGGCGTCACGAGCGAGTAGGCCGGGACTTC
The DNA here is from genome assembly GCA_964611815.1 of uncultured Bacteroidia bacterium. Taxonomy (GTDB): domain Bacteria; phylum Bacteroidota; class Bacteroidia; order J057; family CAZTEZ01; genus CAZTEZ01. The sequence continues at coordinate 1,030 of CAZTEZ010000100.1, forward strand.
GATACCACCTCTCGAGAGCGTCGAATTACCATACCCCACCCATTCGTCCGCTTTGGGGCCGCCAAGGCCGAGCTTGCGCAAAGCAGAGGGATTGCCTTCTGCAGCCGAGATCTGCGCCGAGGTGGGCATTTCAGCGCCTGTATTTTGCGCCAGGTGGGGTGAAAGCGATCTGGGCCCATCTGTATAGGCAGCGTTCGGGTTGAGGGGCTGAGCGGCGTTTTTTTCAAAGGCGGGGTTCGAGGCCAACATGCGCGGGTCGAGCCAGGTGTTTTCTACCCAACTTTCGCTTGCGTCAGAAGCGGGAGCATTTGTTACAGGCTGCTCGTCGCTGCAACCGCCGAGGATGACCAGCCCGGCCACGCCGAGCACAAAGCCCAGCAGTTGCGAGCGGTGGCGTTGCAAAAGTCGAAGTTTGGGGTATAGCGGTGTCGGGCCATGCGGTTTCATGGTTTCGGGGAAAAGAGCGGTGAGAAAAAGAGAGAGAGAAAAGGAAAAGAAGGGCGTGCCGAGCCAACGGTGGCTCAGGTCAGGTCAGCAAGAAGTGGGTGTGCGGGGACGGGCGCTGCGGCGGTCAGCGAATCACAAAGTCGGTGTGGGTGCGCTCGCCAGGCGTATGGAACGTGTACGTCGCCAGGCCTTGCACGGTGTGCGGCCACTGGTCGTAATACGTGTAATCGTCGATGATGGCAAACCCAGGCTGCAGGTTGTAGACACCACGCCGGCCACGCACGTTGTCGGAATCGAAACGGTGCGGCGGTTTCACGGGGTTGAAGTGGCAGGTTGTCTGGAAACGCAGCTCATCGATACCAACAGGCCCCACAAACACCGGCAGGCCTACTTTTTTCGCCAGGCGTGGGTACTTGGCATCGGGCTCGGCGGTGCTGTTCAGGGGGGTTACCGGACGGGTCAGCAGCTGCTGATAGTCAGCGTTCTCGGCCCAGTAGTTAGTGGGTGGCGGCAGGTCTTGCGCCCCAGCCACGAGTGGCAGGGCCGCAATCAGGGCGATCGAAATGAGCAAGGGCTGTGGTTTCATCACGTTAGGATTGATGTTTGAAAAGAGCACTCAGATGAGCGTTGAAAAGAGCGACTTCATAAGCTTGAAAAGCAAGGTTGCTTATGAAGTACACTAGTCTATCGCTTCACAAATACAAACGTAACCCCTGAGCGACTTATTATTTCAAATTTTATTAACTAACGACCGTTCATTTTGTAAATGTGTGATTCGAGGTGTTGCGAGAGCACAGTAAACTGCTGGTTTTGTAGCTTTGATTCTTGAAGAAAATGCTGTTGCGATTCGGTCATTTGTTGTTCGCCCAAATCAAGCGCCTACCACGCGCATTGGTAGGACTGCTGTACACGTATGGCGTGGCGGCCGGGGTGGCGCATCTGTTTGCGCACGAAGAGACGCTCCGCATTCGCGAACTCACGCTCACGAACGAGCTGCCCTACGCCAAGGCGCTGATGGTCAACGTGCTGTCGCTGCAGGGCATCTACCCGCTGATTACCGTCGCCGGTTTGGTGTATCTCTACCTGCTGGTCAAACGCGAGAATGCGCAGAGCCACAACATCGTGCGCATCAAAAACCATGTGGCCACCGTGCGCGACGTCGGTCTGGCGCTGGTGTTCAGTTTCGCCTGCCTGGCTGCTTTTTCGGTGGTCAGATACGATAACCCCGACTTCGAGACTTACCTGCTGCCGGGCCTGGGCTTTCTGTTGATTGCCGTCAATATGGTAGCGATCGGCGGCTCGGCGCAGGAGCGCCCGCGCGACACCTGGCAATCGCTCGCCTGGCTGTTCGGCTTTTTGCTCGTCGGCCAACTCTTGCCCAATGTCATCACCGGCAAATCGGGCTTTTTCGGTGCGTTCTACATTTTGGTGGATGCCGGCATCGTGTATCTGTTCGCCGCGTTTGGGGCGCTCATCACCAGCAGCGGTCGCGGGTCGATGATCGAAGAGCGCAAAGGTTCGGCGGTGTCGTCAGTACCTATTTTTGCGTTGCTGTCGCTCACGCTCTGGGTCGCCGGGCTGGGCGTGGCGCTCGCTTTGTTGGGCATGGGCGTGGCGGTGTTCTTTTTGTTGTCGATGGTCGCGTGGCTTATCGTTGGCCTGGGCTTGGTCGTGCAGCTGGTCGATGACTTTGGCGCCACCTTCGCTTACGTCCTCGACAGCACGCAACCCTGGACCCGCGACAGCGCCACCTGGGCCGAGCTCTTGAGTCCGTTTGCGTTCATCGCCGGCTATCAGGAGGCTATCGTCCTTTCGGCCATGCAGGGCGATCCCGCGGAACTCATCACACTGGGCTTCATGCTGTTCGCCACCGCCGAGCTGATTCGCTCTTTCGATCTGCTGTATCGGCGGAAAGCGCTGACAAACCAAGATGCACAGGATTAGGAACAGGATTAACAGGATGCTGCTATAATCCGTAACTTCAGGCCACACACCAACTCCAGAACATCAACCTGACACTATGATTGAAGCATACCAGAACATCGCCGTGATTGGCGCCGGCACCATGGGCAACGGCATCGCGCACGTGTTTGCGCAGAGCGGCTACCACGTCAATTTGATCGACCTGAACGCTGACGCGCTCGAAAAAGCCAAGGCGACCATCGGCAAAAACATGGACCGCCAGATCAAAAAAGAGAAGCTGACCGAAGACGAGAAAAAGGCGGCCCTCGACCGCCTAAACACCACCACCGATCTCGCTGGCAGCGTCAACGACCGTGCGCTGGTGGTTGAGGCGGTGTCCGAGAACCTCGACATCAAGACCAAGATCTTCCAGCAGCTTGACGAGCACACGCCTGAGGCGTGCATTCTGGCGAGCAACACGAGTTCGATCAGCATCA
>CAZTEZ010000100.1:3885-10173 GCA_964611815.1 uncultured Bacteroidia bacterium
GACAAAGTCATCGGCATGCACTTCATGAACCCCGTGCCGGTGATGAAACTCATCGAGGTGATTCGCGGCTACGACACGTCTGATGCCACGCTGGCGGGTATCGAAGCGCTGAGCAAGGACATCGGCAAAATCCCGGTGCCTGCTAACGACTACCCCGGTTTCGTCTCGAACCGCATCCTGATGCCGATGATCAACGAGGCGATCTTCACGCTCTACGAGGGCGTTGCTACCGCCGAGGCCATCGACGAAATCATGAAGCTGGGCATGGCGCACCCGATGGGCCCGCTTACGCTGGCCGACTTCATTGGCCTGGATGTCTGTCTGTCGATCCTGCACGTACTTTATGAAGGCTTCGGCGACCCCAAATACCGCCCCTGCCCGCTGCTCGTGAATATGGTGAACGCCGGCCACCTAGGCCGGAAGTCCGGGAAAGGCTTTTATGACTACATTAAGTAGCAGATGTAAATAGTCGTTAGGCCTGACCAAACACAAAAAACGCCCCCACAGTAACTGCGGGGGCGTTTCGCGTTTCCCAGATTTGTTGTGCGTGATAGGTCTGGGAAACGGACGCTTTAATATACAATTACTTCGCCATTGAGACAGGTTGCGTTTGAGCATCAGCGGTATTTGAGGGCTGGGCGGAGTTGATTTTAGCAGAAAGGGCTTCCATTTGCTGCATGAGCTGCTCGATCTGCTGCTGCTGCTGATCGTTGCGCTGCTGCTCGGCTTGCAGGTCTTTGTACAGCTGCTGAATGGACGACACGCCAAGCGTGTAGAGCTTGTCGTAGTCGATGACGTGGAAGTCATCCACCCACGTACCGTACACGAACACCTGCTCAAGCTCGTCGGGTCGCTCGCCGCTAACAGTTAGCTCTCGGCCGTTGATCGATACGATCTCGACCTCGGTTTTGCCGTCGGGCAATATGAGTTGCAGCTTGCGCTCGGCAGTGATATCCGTCATGTCCGTGCCCGTGGGCAGGGTGATGGTCCAGGTGTCGCCGTCGTTTTCGCCCATCGCGCACAGGCTGTACACGTTCGGGACGAAGCGCTCTTTTTGGCGCACGGCTTCCGGGTAGACATCTTTGACCTCTTGCGCAATGAAGCCCTTCACGCGCTGGCTGCCGTATTTCACGGTGTCAATGTGCGTGTAGTCCGTGACTTTCAGCTGCATCAGACGCGCAAGGTCCTCCTGGCTGTTGCTGTGCGCAAGGTCGGTTTTGATGCGGCGGTCGGATAGCGCCAGGAATGCCGTCGCCGCCATGTTGCCGGAGCAGTAAATGTCGATGTTGTCTGGGCTTGTGAAAGGGCCAACAACGCTGTTTTCGAATCTGTAAAAGATCGCAAAAGGAATATCGGTGCCCGGCGACTCTACGTGCAATCCGTGGCTAGGGTTATCCGTGCCGATACCTACTCGGCCTTCGCCCATAATGCGCATGCGTTCGCTGGTATTAATGCCCACACGCGTTTCGAAAATAATATCGCCAGGGTTGTCAGCGCTCAGTGTATTACCTCCAGAGCGTAGCAAAATGTGTCCGCCGTTGCCAGAGCCGCCGTTGTTGTAGGCATCGCCAGCGATTAACTGCACGCTACCGCCACTGACCCCAAAACCGCCACTGCCACCATTGGCAGCACGCATGATCAGACTACCGCCACTGGCAGCGGTCGTTCGGTCTTCGACGCGAATAGAGTGCGTTGAGGTTTCGTCAAACCACAGGTTGCCACTGAATTCACCATCGCCAATGGTATGTAATTCGCGATCGGGTGCAGCTAAACCGATGCCAATATGACCATTACCATCTATCACCGTTTGGATGACCGATCCGCCATCGCGGCAGGTCATGAAATTAGCACTGGTGTTTACTTTTTGGAGATTAAGCGTTGTCTGTATATCTAAGGGACTAGATTGAATCAAATCCACCATGTTGTTGAAGGCCGCGCCGTTATTGCGTTCTATCCGCAATGCGTTGTCTCGGCCCAGGGTCGTCACTTCTAAACCCGCAGAAGCACTCCTCGTATTGGTGTTATCGAAAGTAGCCAGGAAGCCCGCGGGAGAGCCGGTTGCCTCAAGTTGAGCATTGGGCGAGGTCGTACCGATGCCCACATTCCCGCCGTCGAGACTCATCACATGCTTAGTGCCGATGTCGCCAATGGCATCATTAACATCGTCCCAGACGTAAAAGTCAATGGCGTTGTCGCTAGCCCCGCCTGAGTTATGACGTGTGCGGATGTTATGGCGATATTCGGCATTGTTATCAAAACCAAACAAGATTTGCGAGCTGGTAAAGCCACCAGTGGGGTTGCCGGATCTGAGGGTCAGGGAGTGCTGCCCCGAGGCGTTGCGGGCGATATCGAGCTTGCTTGTGGCCGCGTTGGTGCCGATGCCCACGTTGCCAGCCGTGTAGTTGACGTCCGGAGAGTTGTCCGTCCAGAGCGAGCTGCCACCGGCTGGGGCCTGCCAGGTAGCGTTGCCTGCGGCGTCCGAGGTCAAAACGTAGCCGTTTTGCTGCGAGCCATCTGCGTACATCAGGCTGCCGTTAATGTCCAGTGTGGCTTGCGGCACAAGCTTGTTGATACCGACATTGCCCAAGGGGGTGATCGTGATCTGCGGGTCGTTGTTGGTCATCAACTGCAGATCTGTGGGTGTCGAGGTGCCCATATACATGGCGTTGGCACGTGCACCAGAGAATGCGTCGTCCACATCGCCATTGAGGCCGAGCACGGCGGTAACGGTGCCGCCATCCTGGCTAAATTCGATGCGGGGGTTGTCGTTTTCGTTGGCATTACTTGGGTCGGCTTCCATTCAGTACCCGTTACTTCTCCTGCTCGGAATGCGGCTCTACGTGGGCCAAACATCATTCGGCTACTTGCTCCCAAACTAGGCCAGCCACCGGCTACGTTATATACGCCTTCCACAAGCATTACGTCATTGCTTGTACCTAAATCGACATGGAAAGGCTGCGAAGGTGAGATTGTACCTATCCCAACATTGCCTGCTGCATAGCCGATGTCTGGGCTGTTCGTGTCATTCCAGATCTGCGTGGCCGATGCGCCAGTATTGATCGCCTGCCAGGTGGTGCCGTCCCAGATGTAGAGTTGGTTATCGGGCGTGTTGAACGCCAGCATGCCGGTTTCGCTGGTCGTCAGGCCAGTGATGTTAAGCGTATCTAGCCGTGGCGGCAGAAAGCCTTTATCGGCGGCGTCTAGCTCAAGGATGGCGTTGGCATTGGGCGAAGTAGTGCCAATGCCAACCTGAGCAGACAACGTGGAAAACAAGCCAGAAAAGAGTAGGAGAGCGGGTACAAGTTGGCGAAACATAGTCAACGGGGTATGTTGTGCTTAGTGTAAATATAAGTTTGTTAACTGATTAAAGCAGCATTCGAGCAAGATAACTCCATTACTGTGAATAAGTTGTAGAGTATATCCAAAGAAAAACCCCAGCTATATACGTAGCTGGGGCTCTAACTGAATTATACGAGGAATTGGTCAGAGAGTTATAGAAGTCTCGCCCAGGTCTTCTTCACTGAAATTGTCCAGTAAAGCGCGCAGCAAATAGTCGACTTCACCGGTTGCGCCGGGCGTATCAATAAACTCGTAGGTCGTACCGTCTCCTTCTGGTTCGGGACCATCAACAGGTTCAAATTCGCCACCGTTAATGCTGCGATCAAGAATGTAGGTCAAGATGCCGTTTTCGTTACGCGATTTCCAGGTGACTTTAACTTGGCCAGTTTCAGGTCCTGGCTCAGCACGAAAGAACTCCAATCGTCCGGGCTCATCAATAACACAAGGTGTCGGCAAGCCGCCCTCGTCAAAACAGGCTTTCCCAACAACCACGCCGTCTTTTATCAGTAAAAGCTCTTGATTGGGCGTGGTGTATTTTTCACGCGAGATCCAGATGCGGGTTCGGCCTTGCAACAAGGTGGGGCGCACATCGTCGGTACCAACAACTTGAATAGAATCGGGCAATTCGCCTTCGCCGGGAAAGCGCGCAAGTAAACGGCCTTCGGGCTTGCGTCGACGCAAACGAAAAACGCGGTTTGGAAGTGTAATTTCCATCTTTTGTGTGAGTTTATGTGTTTGAAAATGAATCTGATAGAGTCTCAAGATCAAAATAGGGAAATTCAAATCCACATCCGGCGTAGAAATCAAAAAGGCATGTTAACCTTTGGTTAAGTCTTTCAAGCCAATCAAAATCAAACAGAGGCCTTCAATCAGTACCGGTTAGTTGTCAATAACCCACCACGTGTTGCCGTCGCTTTGAAACTGGTACGTAGTCCGAGCTGGCCCTGGTGAGACCAACACGATTTGACCTCCAACTTTATTAATTCCCCCACTAAATGGGTTTACAACTTGTGTGCCGTTGCCAGGCTCTGCAGAAATTATAATGATCCTGCCTTCGTTTATATTTGGATCTGGTAGCTCAATGGAAGCATCTGGGTCCGTGGTAATAATGGTATAATCATTAGGCTGAACTGAAACCGTATTATTACTCGTTCGACGGATGCTTCTTGCGACCGAGCCTTCAACATCGTGTGTGGCAAAAGGTTCAACAGTGCCCACACCTACTCTACCGTTTTTCAGGATGGTCATCGCGTTGCTGCGGTCGATAGGAGAGTCGCTCGTGCCGTTGCCGACAACAAAGACGCGGTCATCGGGGTCAAAGCCGACGGCATCGTTGGCAGTGTACGCTTCTGCATACAAACCAACCACACACTCGGCAAAAGAAAAGGCCGTGTTGTCTAAGCCACCCACAACAGAATTGTTGCCGGCAGCAGTATTGGAGTTGCCACCGAGGACTGTACCCCCTGCTGTTGCCGTAATATCGTTATCTAAGCCTCCTACAATTACGCCGTAAGACCCTGATATAGCGTTATTTTCACCTCCGCCGATAAAAGAGTGATTTCCTGGCGTACCGGAGATTTGGTTATTTTCGCCACCGACAATGGCACTGCTACCTTCTACGAATGCCGCATTGATGTCATTGCCAGAGCCGCCACCAATAAATGAAAGGGGGTCTTGTACCACGTTGTTTTCCCCACCGCCAACGGTTGACCGGTCGCCACTGGCGGTGTTGTTTTCACCGCCGCCGATGGTTGATCGGCTGCCACTGGCGGTATTAGTAAGCCCGCCACCTATAGTTGACCGGCTGCCACTGGCGTTGTTATCTTCCCCGCCGCTAACGGTTGAATAATCAGCTGCACGATTTTTTACCCCGCCACCAATGGTTGACTCTATGCCGCTTGCCGAGTTCTCTTGCCCGCCGCCTATAGTTGAATAGGCGCCACTCGCTACCTCTGTGGCGTTAGAGCGATCCATCTGCAAATCCACAGCATACGCCCCGCGGGCGTTGCCGCCGGTAGTTGTGCCATCCGGGGCGTTGCCAGCAATGAAACCTTGGCCGCGCGGTTGCAAGACGATGCCCACGTCGGTGCCGATGCTGGGCTCCCAGACGCTGGCGGAATCCGTGCCGGTGGTGAGGCTTTCATCGAAATGCGTCAAGCCGCCGGCTTGCCAGCTGGCGTTGCCATTGTTGTCGGAGGTCAGCACGTATCCAGCTTGCTCGGTGCCATCGGCGATGCGCACACTCCCTGCTACGTCCAGGGCTTTTGCGGGCGTATTGGTGCCGATACCCACGTTGCCATTTTTAAGAATGGTCATCGCATTGGAGCGGCTGGTTCCATCTTCTCCGTTCGCTACCACAAAAATTCGGTCAGTGTTAATCCAGGCTCCAGAGTTGGGTGTATATCCGGAATTGTCATTGAAAGTCCCAACAACGACCTCGCCGTACGACAGAGCTTCAAGCTCTCGCCCACCAGGTATAGAGGAATAGGCTCCATTGGCCATATTACTACGCCCGCCACCGACAGTGGAATAGTCGTTGAAGGCTGTGTTGTTTTGTCCAGCACCGACGGTGGAAAAGAATTGAATAGCACTGTTATCTAGACCGCCGCCAACGGTTGAACGGCTTCCACTGGCGGTATTATTTTGCCCGCCGCCCACAGTGGAGTAGTCTAAAGTTGCTTCGTTACCTCGTCCGCCGCCAACGGTTGAAAAGACATCACCTGCGTTGTTATCTTGCCCGCCGCCGATGGTTGATCGGCTGCCACTGGCGGTATTAGTAAGCCCGCCACCTATAGTTGACCGGCTGCCACTGGCGTTGTTATCTTCCCCGCCGCTAACGGTTGAATAATCAGCTGCACGATTTTTTACCCCGCCACCAATGGTTGACTCTATGCCGCTTGCCGAGTTCTCTTGCCCGCCGCCTATAGTTGAATAGGCGCCACTCGCTAC
>CAZTEZ010000101.1:0-10149 GCA_964611815.1 uncultured Bacteroidia bacterium
TAACACTGCCAGTCAATTATATTCCACTGTTGGCGGCGGACAAGATAACACCGCCAGTGCCCAGCTTTCAACCGTTGGCGGCGGGTCTGCTAACACCGCCAGTAGCTTTGGTTCAATCGTTAGCGGCGGGTTTACTAATACCGCCAGTGGCGATTACGCTACCATTCCGGGTGGAAGAGAGCTAAATGCACCCTCCTACGGCGAAGTGGCGCTGGGGTACTTTAACACAGATCCAGTAACGGTAAACAGCACCTCTACGAAAGACCTCAATGATCGCCTCTTGGTCGTCGGCAACGGCAATAATGCTACTAACAGAGAAGACGCCCTGCGCCTGATGAAATCGGGCAATATGGCCATTGGTAACCTCAACCCCACCGCGCGCTTGCACGTCGATGGGGATTTCCGGGTAGAAACCGGCTCGGCGATCAATGAAATCACAACGACCGTTGATAATTCTAGCACCGCCTTGCAACTGCCGACGGCCAATGCAGTTTGGAACGCCATCGATGTGTCGCAGCTGTGGACCGAAAATGCCCCCAACGTTTACCGCACGACAGGAAACGTGGGCATCGGTACCAATTCGCCAACCGCACGACTAGATGTCGATGGCACCGCTCAAATTGGCGATGGCAGTTTCGGCCCCCAGCTTCAGGTAAATGGCAACTCTGGTAACACGAGCTTCACCGGCAATGCCATGATTGTTTCTGGTGCCAACGCATTCATAAGCAGAGGTAATGGTAATGATTTAAGCTTTCAAGAAGGCGGTTCAACGCAAATGAAAATCGAAGCCGGCGGCAACGTGGGCATTGGCGGCCCTGCCAATGCACTGCTGGATGTGAATGGCGACTTCCGTTTGCTAAACGGTGTGGAAACAGACGCGATCTTAAACACCATGCCCGGCTCGCCTGGCACCGAGCTACTGACCGCCGCCGCCATCGATGGCGCCATTAGTGGGGGGCAGCTCTGGAGTGAAAACACAGATGGCATCTTTAGCCCGACCAGTGCCGTTGCTATTGGTACAACTCCCTTAACTACACAAGCTTTACGTGTGGATGCAACCGGCTATAGCACCAGCTTTATAGGTTTTGGCGATATTGTCAATAACTCTATGATCATTGCACAAAACACCGACGGTTCGGTACCGGGCTTGTCGCCCGCTCGTGTTGGTATGCAAGGAGTTGTCAGCTCTGCGAACTCAGAAGCTAAATACGCCATACGAGGACTGGCCACCGGAGCGTCGGGAGCACTGCATGGTGGGCATTTCGAAACCAATTCTGTCGGTAGTCAAACCGCCTATGCGGTTTATGCCGAGGCCTCAGGTTCGGGAGATAATTATGGTGTTTATTCCAATAGTGGAACGAACTATTTTTCCGGCAACGTCGGCATCGGCATCATTACCCCAGACAATAAGCTTGAGGTTGTGGCAAATGACAACGGTGACTATGCAGCCAATATCGAGAACAGTAATGTTGGCGGGCGCGGTCTGCGTGTGAATTCGCAAGGCGGGTCTATTAGCGCGTATTTCCGTCAAGGGGGTAATATTGCAACGACCAACGCCGGGTTCTGGTTCGATGACAACAACAGCAGTAGCAACGGCCCGACACTGCGCGTAGATCGCGCATCAAACAGTGGGAATGCTCTCTATGTCAACACTCCCGGGAATGATTTTTATGTCGATGGCACTGGCAACGTGGGCATCAACCGAGCAAACCCTGGTGCACAGCTCGATATAGTGAACAGCGCCCCTGACCAGCGTGGCATTCTGCTCTTCAACAACTCACCAGATAACGCCGCAGTCGATTTCATCAACCGAGGTGGATCGGTAACTCTACCAGCGCTACCGGCTGGCCGCATTGGTTTGCACAACGTAACGGCCACCACTGGCTCCGAGGCTATTCGTGGTATTGATAACTACGTCGAAAGTGGCGGCGCGGGCACCGCCTACGGTATTTACAACGACGTCACGAACACGACCGACGAAGCCATGGGCATTCGTTCGGATGTCTCAAGCCCCAATATCGCCTGGGGGATTCGTACGAATGCCATCGGCACGGGTGGCATCAGTTATGGTGGCGAGTTTGTTGCGAACAATACGGGCACTGGCTCAGAGAACTACGGTATCAGGGCGAGTGCCAGTAGTGGGGCAAATGCTAACCGCGCCGTAGAAGCCAGCGCTAGCGGTACAAATGCGTATGCGATCTATGCCGCCAACGGCGAAAGCTACTTTGCAGACCAGGTGGGAATCGGCACGGCCTTTCCAGCCCATCAACTTCAAGTGAATGATAATCAACAATTCAACGATATTGCAGAATTTCGAAACACAGATACTGGAAACCAAAGTGATGGGATTTGTATCCGGGTTGGTCCCAATACGAATCCTACAAACCTAAATGACTTCATTATATTTAGAGACGGCGATGCTACAATCATTGGCACTATTGATGGTAATAATGGAGGTGGGATTAACTACAACCAGACTTCTGACCGCCGTTTGAAAGACAAGATCGAAGACATGAGCGGTACGCTGGAGACCATTCGTAAAATTCAGCCCCGCAACTATGTTATGAAAACCGCACCGGATCAACCGACTTTTGGTTTCATTGCCCAAGAGCTGCAGCAAGTTGTTCCGCAAGTAGTCTCCGGCACCCCCGATAGTGACGTAGAGACGGATCCCATGAGCGTGGACTATGGCCGCATCACCCCGCTGCTAACGGCCGGTATTCAAGAACTGGATGCGCAAACGCAAGCACAGCGAACCGAACTGGAGCAACTACGCAAAGAGAACCAACAGCTTATGCAGCAGTTGGAGGTGCTTTCCGCTGAGACGGGTAAAATCAATGAACTTGAGGCTCGCTTGCAACAACTCGAAACCATGCTAAACGCCGCAGCCAAATAGCGCCGACAGACTTTGGGTTGAAGGAAAAGATAAAGCCCCACCGAACGGTGGGGCTTTTTCGTATGTTTTAAGCTATTCACCCGCCAATAGGTGCGGTTAAGCGTCTAGTTTTAAAGCGCTTAAGAAAAAGTGCGTAAATTGAAGCGTTAATCCCGTTCCTCCCTCCCCCTGACTATCTTGCTTATGCAGTATCGTACCCGTCTTTCGAGCATTTTCCTGTTTGCGATCGTACTCGTACTGACTCCACTACTTGCCAGTGCGCAGGTCGGCATCGGTACCACGAGTCCCAACGCCAACGCCATCCTTGAACTGGATGCCCCCGACAAGGGCTTCCTCCCCCCCCGCCTGGACCGCTCGACCATCACCGGGCTGGGCACCGGCGAAGAGGGCCTGATGCTCTACGACAACTCAGCCGGCGGGCTGTACTTCTGGGACGGCTCGAGCTGGCAAGAGCTCGCCACCGCAGCCGGCGCCAGTGTCTGGAACACCAACGGTGCGGGCATCGACTACACGAGCGGGAACGTGGGTATCGGCACGAGTGCGCCCAACTCGAGGTTGGAGGTGGAAGCGGGCAATATTCGTCTGGATGCGGATCAGAGTTTACTTTCCCTCGTAGGTGACTTATCCGACTCGCCAGAGATGATCTGGACGGGTAAGCGACAGGACATTATCATCACGCAAACGTTTGACATTACTGCTGGCATGGAGCTCAGCGGCGGCGGCACCAACCTCGATGAGCGTCAGTTGGCCTTCCGAAACGATAATGGCAATTTGATGGTGAGCTTTGTAGAAAACGGCAACGTGGGTATCGGCACCTCAACTCCCGCCGCCACGCTGGATGTCAATGGTAATTTTCAGCTCCTACTCGGCTCTGATGTCAACGAAATCACAACGACCGTCGATGTTGCAAGCTCCAACGATCAGCTCCCTACGGCAGCAGCCGTTTACAGCGCGATCATCACCAGCGCCCCGGGCGACGACTGGGGCACGCAGCTTGCCAACACGACGGGCGCCATTGAGGGCGACGGCGGTGGCAACCCCATTAAACTCGTGGATGGCACCACCAACGGCCAGTTCCTGATGTGGGACGGTGGCGGCTGGTCGACCGTCACCACCGGTGGCGACCTTAGTGGAACGATCAACTCGCCTAACGTTTCTGGAATTCAAGGCCGTGCAATAACCACTGGCGCACCGGCTACAGGAGACGTGCTGAAATGGGATGGCAATGCATGGGTGTATGCTGTCGATGACAACACGACCTACACTGGCTCCGGCAGCATTGTCGTGTCGGCGGGCGTAATTTCGAACACCGCGCCTGACCAAACGGTGGCCCTCACGAGCAGCAACGGTCTCGTGCCCGGCGGGACGTACCCCAACCTCGAGATTGACCTGCCAGCTGGTGCTGCCGACGACCACATCCTGCAATGGGATGCAGGCGCGGGCGTCTGGGAGTCGCAGCCTTCGCCTTCTGGTGCAGATAACTGGGGCTCGCAGGTGGTTGTTTCAGACGCTACTCTCGCTGGTGACGGCGCGGGCACACCGCTCGGCATCGCTCAGCAAGGCGCAGCAACCGGCAACGTCCTCAAATGGGTAGGTGGCACTTGGCAACCGGCGCTCGACAACGACACACAATATTCAGCTGGTGCTGGATTGAGTGTGACCCCTGGCGGCGTTTTCTCGAACACCGCGCCCGACCAAACCGTCGCCCTAACGAGCAACAATGGCCTCGTACCCGGCGGACATACCCGAACCTCGAGATCGACCTGCCAACCGGCACAACTAACGGTGATGTCTTGACTTGGAATGGCACAAGCTGGGATGCGCAACCCGCCGCCACTGACAACTGGGGGGCGCAAGTCGCTCAAACGACTGGCGCTTTACAAGGCACGGGTGTCGCGGGTAATGAACTCGACCTCATTGACGGCGCGGCTGTTGGTGACATCCTGAAATGGAGTGGTACCGCATGGACGCTCCAAGCCGACGAGAACACGACCTACAGTGCAGCTGGAGGCGGTATTTCTCTGGCCGCCAATACATTTACTGTGGACAATCTCAACGCGATCTGGAACGCCAACCAACTGCAGGGCGAGGACATTTCCGCCACTGCCCCAACAGATGGGCAAGTACTGACGTATAACAACAGCACCACCCAGTGGGAAGCACAAACGCCCAGTGGGGACACCGACTGGACCGAGGGCGGCGGCAATGTTTACCGCACGAGTGGCAACGTCGGCATCGGCGTTGTGCCCAACAGTGCGCCTTTGCAAGTAGAGCAAGACATCAACGGCGGTCTGATGAACTTTGAAAACCGCAACACGACCGGCGCTGCTTTCCAGGCGGGCCGAACGGGTTACTACATGGACGTGGCAACAACAGGCATCGAAGCCGTGTTTGGCAGCCAGGTGAAAGTCCGCAGCGACAACACCGGCACCAAGTACGGTATGGATATCGAAGTAGCCGGTACGGATGGCGACAAGCGCGGCATCAGCACGCTCGTTAGTGGCGCTGGCGGCACGAATTCGTATGGCCAGTACATCACCAACATTTCTACAGCGCCCTCGAACTACGGCACTCGCGCAAGCGTCAGTGGCGCTTCTACTACTAATATTGCCCTATACGGCTCGGCTCAAAACGCTACAAACAACTATGGTTTGTATGTTGCTGACGGACAGAGTTTTTTTCGGGCAATGTCGGCATCGGTTTTCCATCACCCGCCGCTGAGCTGCATATCAACGGCGCGTTGATGTTGGGCCCATCTCAGCCAGTAGATGAAATCGTCACGAACATCAGCGTCTCAAGCACAAACGACCAGCTGCCCACTGCAGCAGCGGTTTGGACTGCTGTTACCAATGCCGACGATGGCGACTGGACGATCGCCGGTACTGACCGCTATTACAATGGCGGCGATGTAGGCATCGGCTTAACCAACCCCGCGCGCGAATTAGATGTCAATGGCAGAACCCGTTTGGCTGGAAACACAACGGATATTTTACAGATTGTGGGCAGTTTTGGCTCCACCAACTTTTCTGGGAATGCCATCGGTGTTTCGGGCGCGGTAGATATGTTTATTTCCAGAGCCACCGGACAAAGCATCAACTTCCAGGAAGGCGGCAGTGCGGCAGACTTCTCGATTAACCCCGGCGGCGAAGTCAAAATCGGTACCGGCACCCCGAACGCCAGGCTGGATGTGGCTGGCGACATGCGCCTGCAGCTGGGCACCAACGTGAATGAAATCGTCTCGACGCTGGCCATACCGGGCACTTTGACCGACGACCAGCTCATCACAGCGGCGGTGGCCAACGAATTGATTAGCGATTCGATTAGCACCAACCAGCTCTGGGACGAAAACGCGTCAGGTATTTATCGCGCTACCGACAACGTGGCAGTTGGAACTTCAGTAACCAACCAGGCGCAGTTCAACGTACAGACGACCACCGAAGACCGCGCGATTCGCGTGGTGAACAGCACTGCATCTCCTTCGGCGAACAAAACAGGCGTGTTTGCTTCGATTAGTAGTACGGGCAACTCTATTAACTATGGCTTCCGTTCGAATCTGCAGGATGCAGCAGGACGAACAGAGAAGAACGTGGGTCTACGCAATTTGATGTCGAACAACGGAACGGGTGATAAGGTCGGTGTGGAAACTGCCATCACAGGGGGCGGCACCGGCACCGTCTACGGTATGCACTTCACTGATGGTGCCACTGGCGACAACATCGTTTACGGCACGTATGTGGAAGAGCCGACAGACAAAGCCGCGACGTTCTACGGTCACTATGTCACCAACGGCACAATGAATGGCGGGGAGAGCTACGGGTATTATTATGACCAAACCGGTTTTGGAGCAGATGATGCCTATGGCTTTTACATGAACGCAGGCAAAAACTATATGACTGGTAATCTCGGAATCGGCTCTGGCGCCAACGATCCGAGTGCGAAGCTCCAAATCGATCACAATGGCAACAACGAGGCACTCATTATAAACACCGATGGTACTGTTAGTAGTAATGCCGGCATTCGTATCAATAACACTGGAAATGGCAGCAATGCCTTCCGGATTTTCAACGGCACGGCACCTGCAACACAAACCTACCGTATTTCTACGGAAGGTGATGTGTCTGCACTTGGCTCACACCAAATCACTATGGCTTCAACCGGTGCTGGACTACGTGTCCAGAATGGAAATGCAGCCGGTGAGGGTATTGTGATTCGCAACAGTGGTACCAATGCGCTTGAGATACGCGATGGCTCAAACGCACTGAATGGGGTTTGGCAAAGTGATGGCAATGTCGGCATCGGGATTGCCAACCCGTCCTCTCCTTTGGAAATAAACGCCACCACCAACACTACGTCTTTAGTTTCATTGACACAAAGCGGTGATGACCATGCGCTGCACGTTCAACGAAACGTTGCAGGTGCCACAGAACCGATGGCCTATTTTGTGCAAAACAGCTCTACCTCTACTGAACGCACAATGTATGTGACAAACGCCGGTACGGGCGATATTTTCGCTGCGGGCGGCTTTAGCGCCGGGGAGATTTTTGTCATTGATGATGAAGCTCGGGTCGGGATCGGCACGACTGTTCCAGGAAACCCCCTCGATGTCGAAACGCCATTTGGTGGCTATAGCATCAGCGCATCAAACAGTAACACTAACGGCCGCGGGATTCGTGTCAGCACACAAGGCAACTCTTGGGGGGCATACATGGTTGTGAATGGAGTCCTCACTACTACTAACCCGGCATATTGGTTTGATGACAATAATACTTCTAGAACAGGGCCCTCGATGCGGATTACTTCTGGTACGAGTGTTGGAAGTGCGCTTCTTGTAGAAGCCTCTGGAGGAGACGTAGTCATTGATGCCGATGGCAACATTGACGCACAAGCTGGTGACTTTTACGCTGCTACCAATAATGGAGTCATTAACTGCGGCGGTGGTATCATGAACAACCAAATCAATATCATTGCCGACAATAGTGGTGGCTTAAGCGAGGTTAACGGCGATGAAGACTTATACATTGAAGACGATCTGGAAGTCGATGGGATTGCTTACAAAAGTACCACCACATGGACTGTGCCTTCCGACCGCCGAATGAAGCACAGTATCCGCCCCTATGAAGCCGGACTCGACGAGATTACGCAAGTCAAGACCTATCGCTTCCGTTACAAAGAAGGCATGGGGATTAGCGATATCGATCGTGACTATATCGGTATCGTTGCGCAGGAACTGGCAGAAATTGCCCCCTATATGGTTGATACCATTATGGCTGGTGAGCAAGTCGAGGAGCTGCCCGATGGCACCAAACGCATCACGAAGCGCGGCACCGAACGCCTCGTGTTCAACGGCTCGGCCTTCACGTTTATGACCATCAACGCCATTCAAGAGCTCGACCAACAACAAGCTGAGCAGAACGACGAACTGGAACAATTGCGCACAGAGAACGACCAGCTGAAACAACGCCTAGAGCAGCTTGAAACGAACGCCCAGACTCAAACACAGCAGATGGAGTTGCTGCAATCTCGCATCCAGCAGCTAGAGCAACTGATTGGCACACAGGCCAGTGAGGAGTAGACGCTACTAGCGCTACCTGAATTTGTTCAATCAAACAACCACCAGCCGCTCGATGTACCCACATTGAGCGGCTGTTTTTGTGTGTTCGTCGAAAGTAGCCGCGATTGCACAACGCGCGTGAGCCCCTTGCGTACAGCAAATTACCCCAGGCAGGTACAGCTTCATCCTCTTTTTCGCCGCTCTAATCGATTGGTTTTAAAAGCGTTGAAGTCTTTTCGTATCTTCATTTGCTTCTTCCTAAAACACCATCACTTACTACGTCATGCGTACGTCGCTTGCTGCACTAGCCCTCTCCCTTGTCGTGCTCTTTTCGCTCGCCAGCTCAAGCCTTCAGGCTCAGGTCGGTATAGGTACCACATCGCCCAACCAGGGTGCGATTCTGGACCTCACCGCCCCGGATAAAGCGCTGCTGTTGCCGCGCTTGGAATCCGGCGCATTTCCCATCGTAACTACTCCAGAAGAGGGCATGATGGCCTGGAATTTCTCTGACGGGGAATATTTCTATTATGACGGCTCCACCTGGGGCCCGCTCGTGCCGCTCAAGAGCGTTGTGGCCACCAACCCCATTCAGGGTGACGGCACATCGGCGACACCGCTGCAACTGCGTGCGGGCGACTTCACGGGCGATCTCATGTTCTGGACGGGCACCGAGTGGAACCACTCGCAACTGGCCACCTCAGCGCGTATTGAAGGCAATGGCTACGGGGCCAACGCTTTAGACATCGCGCAAATGGGCGCCAATACCGGTGACATACTGCACTGGGACGGTAATGCCTGGGCACCCGTGACGCCAGCGGGGGGGCTGTCGTTTTTCACAGAATCTGAGTATACCGGCACCATACCAGCAGCGGTGTGGGAGCCGACCAATGCAGCGGTTTCTGTGGGCGTTGTGCTTGGCATCAAGGGCAACGGCTTCTTTGCGCTGGAAGAACCAGACAATACCGTGACTGGTGGTAATGTTCGCGGCTAACGTTCAATTGACCTGCAAACTAGTCGCGCATCGGCCAATCAAGTTGCCAGTGGCTTTGCATCTGGTATTTTCTCCGGCGATCAAAACAGGGCGGCAGCAAACTACTCTGCGGTGCTTAACGGCCAAGCGAATACCGTAACCGGTCAATATGCGGTTGTCGGTGGCCGGTTCAACACCGCCAGTGCTTACGGCGAAACGGTTTTGGGTGTCTATGCGCGCGAATACACACAAAGTGCTTCCACCAACGTCCCCACTGACTACGTCTTCCGGGTGGGCAATGGCGACGGCACAACGACCCGCTCAGACGCGTTCGACATCCGCAAAAGCGGGCAGGTGGTGATTAACGATGGGGCGTACACGCTACCAACAGTGGCGGGCACCAATGGCCAGTTTCTTTCGATCAATGGCCTAGGGCAGGCATTTTGGGACGACGCGCCTGGCGATGGTTGGGGCGCTGATGTGGTGAATTTGACCGTTAACGGCGGCTTGACAGGTGACGGAACCTCCGGGTTGCCGCTCAGTATCATCGCTGGCGGTGCCGCGAACGACGTGCTGCTTTGGGATGGTATCAGCTGGACGGCCGCACCTGCACCCGGCGATAATTGGGGCTCAGATGTGGTCAACCTCGGTGCGAGCGGGGGCCTCGCAGGCGACGGCACAGCGGGCTCGCCACTGGAGATCATCGCTGGCGGTGCCGCGAACGACGTGCTG
>CAZTEZ010000102.1:0-10058 GCA_964611815.1 uncultured Bacteroidia bacterium
CCGTTCAATAAGCAGACGCAGGTGTTGACTTTGTCATAGCAATCAGGATGTACCACTGTTACTTTCGATTTTCAGCTGTTACATCCTGAGGGCGCAGCCCGAAGGACCTCCTCGTCTGAAAGCACGCGCTTTTTCATCCTAGATGGCACGAGTAGGTCCTTCGCAATGAAGACGTTGCTCAGGATGTAACTACTTTTTTTTGTGCAGAGGCATCCTGCAAATCCAGCTCCCAATCCTGCAAATCCCGGTTCACCACACCAAAAAAAGGCGCCGATATCACATCGACGCCTTCGCTCTGGGAAATGTAAATCGGTGTCCTTGCGCTTAGGAAATGTAATTGCGCTTACTAGACTTTGGCAAGGCGGGGTCTACGGGAAAGACTAGTGTTGTTCTTTGATAGGATCGTAAGTACAGGAATAAACCCGCCAACGGTTGTTAACCGTCGCTTAAAGCATGTTAAAGCCTGTTAAAGCTGGTTTGCCGTAGCCCAAAGCGCGAGGATAGCAGTTAGATTAGCAGATATGTTCCAGCGAATACGTGAACTGGGTGCCCCCGGACTCTGGATGGCCATCGTTCTGCCGGCGCTGCTGTTGGTGCAGGGCGTGTGGCTGTACATGACCTTCCAGCTCGAACGAAAACGCTTCGACAGCGCCGCGCGCGAGGCGCTCTACCGCACCGTTGAGACGCTGCAGATGAACGAGGCCCATCGCCTGATTGAGCGCCGCCCGCAGTTGATGACGATGTTCGAGGAGCATAGCGTGTTTCAGCGCGCCGATTCGATGCCGGAAGTTTCTCAAGGGAAAGAAGACATTGATACGGCGGAAGAGAGCGATACCGAAGACACCGCCAAACAATACAAACGCACCGTGCATTTCGACTTTGAAGGCATGACGGGTCCTGAGGATGTCGACAAGAAAATTGAAGAAGCGTTTGCTGAATTGGCCAAAGAAAAGGCCGCCGATGAGGGCATCGACACCAGCAAATTTGACCCCCGCCAGCAATCTGGCTTTCCAAACTTCGATAAGCCCTTGATGCTGGACAGCAACCTGCGCGAGATTCGCATGATCCGTCAGGTGATGGTGCAGATGTTCAACAGCCAGCGTCCACTGAAAGCCCGCCTCCGGGAGGCGAATATTGACGACGTGCTGGCCCGCCAGATCAAATTGAACGGCCTAGACGACATCGACAGCGAGTACGCCTACGCGGTGGTGGACGGCGATGGCAACACGCTGCTGAAGACCAGCAACTTCGAACGCGATGTCGACGCGTTCTACAGCGTGCGGCTGTTTCCCAACGGCTCGGGCGGGGCCAAGGCCGAGTTGCAGTTGGCGTTTCCGGGCAAAGACCTGGGCTACAACTGGCGCCATATTGTGATCATGCAGCTCAGTACGGGCCTCATCGCCATCGTCATTTGGGCGTTTATGGCCACGGCGCGCAACCTGCGTGAGCAGCGCGAGCTGTCGGCACGCAAAACCGTGTTCATCAATAACCTTTCGCACGAGCTAAAAACGCCCATCACCACCATCGGCCTGGCCAGCGATAGTCTGCGCAACCAGCTGCCGCCCGACTCGCCCTATTTGCGCATCATCAAAGAAGAGGCCGACCGCATGTACCGTCAAATTGAGCGCGTGCTACAAACCGCCGAGCTCAACCAGCGCGACTTGCTCTCGGAAGCTGAGGCGCTAGACATCAGCGCGTTTCTCGCCGATCGCGTCTCTAGCTTTGGCCCGCGTGCAGAGGCGCAAGACACCCGCCTGGAACTCGAGTTATCTGAAAAGCTGCCGGAAATCACCACCGACCGCCTGCTGCTGACCACCGCCGTCGACAACCTCATCGACAACGCCCTGAAGTATGGTGGCGAGGGCGACGCGATCATTGTGGCTGCACAGCCAGTGAACGAGCGCCTGCGGATCGCGGTGAGCGACAACGGCCCGGGCATCGACAAACCGCAGCTCAAGCAGATCTTCGAGCCCTATTACCGCCCACAGGGCGACCGCCACGACGTGAAGGGTTTCGGCCTGGGGCTCAGTCAGGTGCGCGAAATTGTGCGCTTGATGGGCGGTGAAATTAAAGTAGAAAGTACGATTGGCCGTGGTAGCACGTTTGAGATTTATCTGCCCTTTGAATTGCCTCAACCTGAATAGTCATGTCTGTTCAATCACCAGATGCTCATGCGTCGCTCTTGCTCGTAGAAGATGACCCCAATTTGGGGCTATTGATGTCGGAGGCCATGCGTCAGAACGGCTTCGACACCACCCACGCCACCGATGGCGAACAGGCCCTGGAGGCCTTGCGCCAGCGGGACTTTGATCTCTGCATTTTTGACATCATGCTGCCGAAGGTCGACGGTTTCGAGCTTGCTGAACAAGCGCGTCAGCTGCGGCCCAAGCTCGCGTTCATGTTCGTGACCGCCCGCGGCCGGCTTGAAGATAAGCTCAAGGGCTTTCGCACAGGCGCCGACGACTACCTGACCAAACCCTTCAGCATGGAGGAGCTGCTCTTGCGCGTGCAGGCGATTCTGAAACGCGTGCAGGGCGAGGAAGAAGAAAAGCCCACGGACTACACGCTCGGCGCGTTCGTGTTTGACCCCCGCCACCGCACCCTTACGCACAATAGCAACGGCAGCGAGCAGAAGCTCTCGGCCAAAGAGGGTGGGCTGCTGATGCTGCTTTGCGAGTACCGCAACAAGCTACTCCCACGCTCGGTGGCGCTGGAACAAGTGTGGGGGCGAGACGACTACTACACCGCCCGTTCGATGGACGTGTACGTCTCGAAGCTGCGCAAATACCTGCGCGACGAACCGCGCGTGGAAATCCAGAACGAACACGGCAGCGGCTTCCGCTTGATTGTCGATTGAGCAGGAATCAGGGTTGTCAGGATTATAGAGCAAATAGCAGAGTGTTCTAGGTTCTATCCCAAAAATGTCTTGTGTCATCCCGAGCCTTGGCGAGGGACCTACACCAGTAACAAAATGAGGGTAGAATTGTTGGTCCCTCACTCCGTTCGGGATGACGCCTCTTTTATGGTGTTGTATGGTGTTGGGATAAACCCAAATTCACCGAAACCGGCGCAATACTGCCGGTCTACGCTTCAGCGATTGCGCGAGCACGTATTCTCGTAGGTGTGCAGGCGCTGGCTGTTTGTGACGGTCAGCACGTTGCAGGGCTGCAAGATGCGCCGCTGATTTACGAAGCCCTTGGCATACTCGATTTTGTCGGGCGAGAAGATGAGCCAATATTTGCGCGTCCGAAAGCCGTCGGCGACGAAATCCATCTTGCCCAAATACGCCTGGTCGACCAGCTTCATATGCTTGTCGAACAGCCCGGCGCTCAGGCGGTAAACATGGAGCGCGGTGTTGTGTACGGCACAGAACAGCACCAGGTGGTGCTCGCCCACCTTGCGCTTGCCCATGGCGTACACTTCGGGCGTGGGCAGGCTGGGCAAACCGCGGAGGCTGTCTTCAAACACGCTGCGGATTTGAAACGCGGCCTGCTCACGGGCATCCATTTTCGTAAACAGATACTCATCCAGCTCGGTGTCGATGCTCGTGGAGGTCACGATGCGGTTCTTGGGCAGCTCCACGATGGTGTTGACGATGAATTCGCGCGCATACGAAGGTTCGGCCCGTGGCTTGCCCAGGTCTTGCGGTGGGTCGGTTTGCACTTTTTCGGGGATGTTCTTGTCCTGTGTGGTCTTCTCGCGGGTGCTGGTGGGGCGGTTGTCGCAGGCACCAAGCGCAAGCATGCACATTAAGCCGAAGCTAATCGCGGGTATTTTGAGGCGCTCATTCATATCTGCTACACTCACCAGTACTAGTACGCAACCCACCAGCAACGGGTTCAATGCGTCGGCAGGGGACACTGATGCGCCGACCCGGGCCTTCGCCGGCGGCAAACTCGATGGCTGATTCCGAAAACACCAGCCAGTAGCGCCGCCTGGAGTTGCCCGAAGAGATAAAATCCAGCTGGCCCAGCGGCAGGTGCTCGATCAGATGCCCGCGGTCGTCGTAGCGCGCCACGGCCATGCTAACGTAGTGGGGCCCGCGCCCCTGCACCATGCCCAGCAAAACCGTCGCCGAGTCGCTGCCATCGCGCAGCCGGCCCATGGCGAAGTAGTCGGGCTCAGGCAGCGTGTCGAGCCAGGTGGGCTGGGCGTTGCGCTGGCTGGCGAAAATCGGCACGATGTTTAGCGCCGTCAGTTCCTCGCCCATCAACTCCGTGAAAAGGTATTCGTAGACGGCCGGGTCGAAGCGGGTGCAGTTCAGCAGGCGCTTTTTGGGCAGCGGCGCGCACAGCTCGTCGATGATCTTAAGGGCAGCTTGGTTGGCGCTCGTTGGGGGCGCGACGCTGCGTGCGATGTTGGTGGCCCTGGCGGTTTTCGCTTTTCGCGGCGTGTTGCAGCCGGGCAGCATGATTAAAGTTAGCCCCAGTGGCAAAGCCAGCGCTATCAACTGTGCCCTGCGCCAGCGCATCAGCTTCTCAGGTCTTCGTGGGTGTAGTAGTCGTCCAGGCGATACATCATTCCCACCGTGATGTCGTCGCCAGAGCCATCGCGCGTGGTTTGCTGCAGCCACTTGTCGAGCTGTTGCGAGACGTCCAGAATGCCGTCGTGGCGCAGTAGCTGAAGGTAGTCCGAACCGACCTGCAGAAATTCCGGCGTCGTCGGAAACGAATCGCTGTAGCCATCTGAAGTCGCGAGCAACAGCACCGGACAGTCGTCGGGGTTGTCGAGCGGAATGAGCGCGTGCCGAAAGCGCTGGGCGGCATCGCTCATGCCCATCGAGGCGCGTTCGGGGCCCAGGTTGTCATCTTCGGGTTCAATCAAGTACGTACAATGCCCGTCGGCATCCACTTGTAGTAAATCACCATCGCCCAGTTGCAGGGCCATCAGAAAATGCTTGGTGGTGGCCACCACCAACAGCGTGGTGCCATACGCCCGGCGCGAACTCATCATCAGGTTATCGGGGTCGGGCGAAAAAGCCGAAATCTCCTCGTCTGAGAAGGGCGTTTCCTGGATGTCGGCAGCCACTTCGCGCGACCACTCAAGCGAGATCTGCTGCGGCAGCTTGGTAGTCAGCCAATCGCGAAAGAAGTCCGCCGACTGCTCTTGGGCGTGTTCGCGCAAAAACTCACGAAACACATTGCTGGCTTCATATACGGCAAGGTTGGCGCCCGTGCTGCTTCGCACGTGGGGGCGGTCGCTGTGGCCATCGGCCAGGGCCATCACCACATAGCGGTCGCGGCCCGAAACGGGCGCCCAGTGCAGAGCGTCCTGGTTCATTTGGCCCACTTTGCGGTGCCGCTCGCCTTGCACCGACGAGCCAAAGCACTGCCACATGTACTTCTTGCCAACCATGCTCCAAAAATAAGCATTCAAACGAACTGGCAGCGGTGCAGCTGGTAGGAATGTCGGCCAAGACTCCCTCATGTCTTAAGCATTCTGTGAATATTGCTTACGAAAGGGCAGTATTTCGGGGTGCTTGTATTGAAATAAGACCTTGGCGGTAACAATTCTGAAGTGAAAACGGTAAACTCATATACCACACTTCGTGTATGTGCCAATGAACGAGAAAAACGTCGTATCAGCGGTCGACAAGGTCTGCATTGTCTACCCCCAGTTTGAAGCAAAAATCGACGAGCTAAAAGCCGAAGGCTACCCAGTGTCTGAACGCGAGGCCGAGCGGCTGTTGGCGCTGCACGACCTGTCGATTCTGGACTCCGGCGACGAGGCCCGCTTCAGCGGCATCGTCCAGATTGCCAGCACGGTTTGTGGCACGCGGATGTCGGCCATCTCGCTGATCGACCTCGAGCGCCAGTGGTTCAAAGCCAAAGTCGGGTTAGACGTGCGCGAAACCCCGCGTGAGCATTCGTTCTGTCAGCACGCCATCATGCGCGACGACATTTTTGAGGTCGCCGATGCCCCCAACGACCCGCGCTTCGAAGACAACCCGCTGGTGACCGGCGCCCCGAATATCCGCTTTTACGCCGGCGTGCCCCTACGGGATGTCAACAATCGCCCGATGGGCTCGCTGTGCGTCATCAACGACAAGCCCATGCGCCTCTCTCCGCAACAAAAGCAGGCCCTGCGCAGCCTTGGGCGCGAGGTGAAGATGATGATGGAGGTGCGCAAGCGCGACCGCCTCATCGAACAGCTGCAGGCCGAACAGCAGCACTGACGCGCTAGGCTGTCTTTGATTTCGCGTCGGAATCGTAACTTGAGCGCATGATGCGACTCGAACTGCAATCGACGGGCCTGAGCAATGGTCTGCAAGTCACGAACGACACGGGCGACACGCTACAACTGGATGCCGGCGCCGCCGTCGGTGGCGATGGCAAGACCTTCCGGCCCATGCAAACGCTGCTCGCCGCGCTGATGGGTTGCAGCGCGATTGACGTACTGCTGATCCTCGAAAAGCAACGCAAAACCATCGCGAAGCTACACGTAACCGCCGACGCCGAGCGCCGCGAAGAAGAGCCCAAGCGCTTCACAAAAATCCACCTGCACTTTGCCGCCACCGGCGATTGCAGCGAACAGCAGTTCAAGCGCGCGGTAGACCTCAGCATCGAAAAGTACTGCTCGGTGGCCGCTTCGCTCCATCTGGATATTGAGCTGACGATCGGGACGGTCGTGCGGCCGCTGGGGGGGTGAAGCAGAGAAAAAACAGCCTTGGACGATACCGGAGTCGTCGTAGGGGGTGGCATGTCACCACAATCGAAACTAAATTTGCACAACTTTCGTTAATACTCTAAATTGGAGCAATGCGCCAAATTGGAGCATGACTCCATCTTATCCAAAAATAAAATACAATGAGCAAGTCGAAAAATATGAAAGCTGATAAGCAGCGCTTGCAGGCCTGGGTGCCCACCGAGCTAAAAGCACAGGTAGACACCTTATTAGAAGAAGAAGCCATGAGCTTCACTGAATTAATTACACAGCTTTTGCGTGAACGGGTGCGCACCCGCCATCAGGAGCTGAAAGAGCGTTTTATAATTGAATTGAACAAAGAAGATACGCTTAGACTGATCGACACTTTAGAGAACCCACCCGAACCTTCGCCGGAGCTGAAAAAGCTGAAGGCCGACTATGAGGCATGGGAAAAAGGATTGTACAACCAGAATAATCAACTAGACTATGACTTTAGAAGCATTCGAAAGACTCGACAAGAGCAGACATGACCGTAGCAAGTTCGCGTGTGGCACACCTGAACTGGATCGCTACCTTAAACAACAAGCCAACCAGGACCAGAAGAATGGATATGCGGCAACCTACATCTTTCGCGTTGCCTCAGAGTCAGATGAAATTCTCGCCTATTACACGCTGTCCAGTGGTTCGGTTAAGCTAGCAGACTTCTCAGAACTTGAAAGGAAGCAATTGAAACTTCCCCGCTATGAAATGGTGCCAGCTATATTATTAGGTCGATTCGCCGTACACAGCGACTTCCAGGGACATGGATTTGGTCAAAAAGCATTGGCAAACGCCTTGCGGCGCGCCTATAATGTCAGTCTGGAGGTTGCCTCCGCATTCATAATAATAGATGCAAAGACGGAGACTGCCAGAGACTGGTATGTGAACCGATCAGGCTTTGAATTCAAAGCGTTTGAGAATGAGCCGATGCGCGTCTATTTGCCGATGAAAACGCTCAGCAAGTTGTACGGTGAGTGAATGAGGGTAACTTCACCCCAGCAACCGCCCATACCCAAACGGATCGTGCGAATAGACATTCGCCACTGGCCTACCGGCTTCAAACACCGATTGACGGAACGTGCTGTAGCATATTAAAAACAGCCGCTGGCAATCACCAGCGGCTGTTCGTGTCGGTCGACTCGTCGGGGTGAAAGGATTCGAACCTTCGACCCCCTGCTCCCAAAGCAGGTGCGCTAACCGGACTGCGCTACACCCCGAGTCGGAATTATCGCCCTGAAAACCAAGACGCGCCACGCTTGAGCGTTTGTGCGCGATGGCGAACCGCAAAATAGCGCTTTAAACCCCGCTTTCGCAAACGACTGGTGCTTTTCTCGAAAAGGACTTCGGAGATACCGCTAGAGCACTATAATCAGAAAGACGACCAGCAGCACCAGTGACACCACCGCCGACACCAACGCCGCAATGCCCCAGGCGTTATTGGCCATGTTGACGCTTTTGATGCCCAGGTAGCCCGCCAGCAGCATCAGCCCCAGTACGATGCCCGACACGAGTATCGCACTGTAGTTGGCCGGGGCAATGAGCAGCAGCAGGCCGTACCAGTTGCTCACCAAACCCGCACACAGGCCCAGAAACCCGACGAAGCCCGCCATAAAGTTGCGCTGCTTGCGCTTGAGGCGCTTCATCGCATGGGGCGCTTCGAAGAGCTGATTGAGGCGCTTGAAAAATGGGCGCTGTGGGTGTGCACCGCCCTGTTGAGCTGTCGATTGGCTAGGTTTAGATGCGCAAGCGGGCGCAACCGGCCGCTCAATGAGTTGAGCCTGAGGCGCCCTCGATTGTAGCGAAATGACGCACGCGCTGGCCCTTGTTTCAGGCGTTGGTTGCTGGCGCACAGGCAAATCGCCCGCTGCGAAAGCAGGGACCGACAAGAGCAGCGCTACCAAAAGCAGTACGGAAACGCGCCAGTGCATCAGTCGTTCTTGACGTGTCGGATGGCCAGCATCGTGATGTCATCCTGAAACGGCTCGGGCTCTTCGTCCACCTCGCCTTGAGCGTACAGGTGCAGCGCCTCGAACATCTCTTTGATGATGGCCTCGGGCGTTTGGCCCTCGCGGTCTTTCAAAAACTGCTCGATGCGCGCTTCACCGAAGAGCTCATCTTTCGGGTTGTTCTGCTCCACCACACCGTCGGTGTAGGTGAAGAGGAAGTCGCCGGGCTCAAAGTCCACCTCACCGACGTTGAAGTCCTCAATCGGCATGATGCCCAGCGGGATGCAGCCGTCGCGCAGTTCAACCCACTCGCCCTTGTGGTGCAAGAGCGGCGGGTTGTGTCCGGCGTTCAGATACGTCAGTGTGTTTGTTTTCAGGTTGATCTTCCCCATAAACAGCGTGACGAACGCCTCGAAGTTCGTCAGCTTGCCGATGACATCATGCAGCTGGTTCACGATCTGCTTGTGCGTCGCGTCGATGTTGATGAGCGCGTTCAGGTTGGCCTGAATGTTCGTGATGAGCAGCGCCGCCGCCACGCCCTTGCCCGCAGCATCGGCGATGAAGAAGTGAATCTCGTCGTCGCCGGTTTTCAGGACGTTGAAGAAATCGCCGCCCACCGACGAGTGCGCCATGTTTTCGGCGTGGATGTCCAGCGCCGGGTGGTAGTTAAAATCGCTGGGCAGCGACAGCCGCTGGATGCTCCCGGCTAAATGCAGCTCTTGCTGGATGCGCTCTTTAATCAGCTTTTCTTCAAACAGCTGGATGTTCTGCAGCGTCATCACCAGGATGTTGCCGATGGTCTCGATGAACACGATGTCGTTCTCGGTCTCCTCCTCGCTTTCAGCGAAGTCGGCAATCAGGAACCACGCGTTCATGAAATCCTCCGCGCCGAGGGGGATGACGTGCTCCACGCCCATTTCGATCAGCAGCGGGTCGTCGGTGGGGTTCACCGGGCGCGAGTACTGAATCTTATTCAGCTCGTCGAGCGTCGCGAGCGTGGGCTCGGCAAAGCCGTAGTTGACCTCCACCTCTTTCCCGCGGGCTTCTTCGTCGGAAATCACGAGCATCAGTTTCACCACGCCCAACTGCCGGCGGATGGTGTTCACGACGATGAAAATCAGCTCTTCGGCCTCAATGCCCGGGTGCATCGCGCGCACAACTTCCAGCATCGCATCGGCCTCCTGCCGCTTCAGCTCCAGCAGCTGCGACGGATCGGTCGTGTTGTAGATATTGAACCGCACGGGCAGATGTGTGATGTTCTCTGGCATTCAGGGCGCTTGGCACGTTGCCAAGGAAGGGTAACTGAGGTCTGTTGCCAAAATAAGGAAATCTGTCGCTAATGCGTCGATTCTTGTGTGCTAGTGCGCGAACGGACGTTCGTGACCAGCAGCGCGCGCCTGTACTGTGGCGCTGTGGTTAGCCCCTGCT
>CAZTEZ010000103.1:0-8940 GCA_964611815.1 uncultured Bacteroidia bacterium
AGCAGCGCCCAGTGGAATCCGTGGCCGGTGTGCGGGTTTTCCAGGTAGTCCGTCTTCAGCACGCGGCCACTGAGCCGGGCCAGCGCCTCGGGCTCTTCCTGCTCATCGTCTGTGAACAAGCCAAGCGGGATGAACGACTCCACGGCGAACTGCCCATCGGACTCGTCTTGCATGGCGAAATAGTGCGTCTCGTCGTCGAAGCATTGCATCTCGTGAGCAAACGCGGCGATTTGCACCTCGGCCACCTGCGGCAGTTGCAGGCCGGGCAGGGTGTGGAAGTCGGGTAAGTCGAACACAAACGGGAACACACCCGGCAATTTGCCACTCTGTAAACGCTGGTTGTGCAGGCTTGCCCGAATGGCCTCGCGGGTGGGGTCGGCCCAGGCGTGAAACGCGCCGTCGAGTTGCTCGTCGTTTCTGAAGATCGTGTGGTTGAGCAAGAGCCGCAGTTTCGATTCGCCCCTGAAGTGCGGGTTGAGGCCCAGCCACTCGCCGTTGCGGTTGAACTGCATCCAGAGCTCAATGCCGCTCTCTAGCCGACAGACCATGTAGTAGCCGGAACGCACAGGAATGGGATCGCAGTCTTTAGAAAGCGTCTCAACGAGTGCAGTTAGCTCCTCTTCTTCTTCCAATCGGAAGCCGATATCGGAAAGATGACTTAGCATGCAGTGAGCGAGGTAGATGGGTTGCATTCAACGTGTTGCCAAAACATGCCTGGTGTATGTCCTGGCCGTGAATACAACTAACTACAATATACGCGATGCGAGGAATGCGGCAGTATCGCAAGCCGTTTATTTCGACGAGAGGCTCGGTTTGGGGGGCTGAACGTACGCCTGGCTCACCGATTCGAACTGCGGGGTCATGATCCAGCGCCCCAGCGTGTCAATGTAGCCCCACTTCTCGTCGAGCTGCACAGCGGCAGCTCCACCGTTGAAATTGGTAACGGCTTCAAAGCGCATCGGGCAAATCAGCAGCCCTCTTTTGTTAATGAACCCCCACCCGACATAGGGCTTATGCGCGGCGGCGAAGGCATTGGCAAAATCGAGCAGGGTGTCGAACTGCGGGTAGATGAGATAGCTGCCGTCGAGCCGACGCAGGCCCCAGCGGTCGTCTTTGGCCACGCGAAACACGCCAGCGAGCTGGCTGCGTTCAATCGCGGTGTGTTCGAAGGGCAAGACCTCCGCCCCGCGGTGGTTGATGACCCCCCACTGGTCGTTCTCGGCAGCCATGGCCAGGGTGTCGACATAATCGCTGACGGCCGTATACTTGGGCAGCACCACGATGCGCCCGGTGCGGTCGATGAAGCCCCACTCGTTGTTGTAGCGCACGGCTGCCCGCTGGTTGCGGAAGGGCCGGGCTTTCTGAAAATCCAGCCAGGTGATGATCTCGCCCTCGGTGTTGATGTACGCATAGCCACTCTGGGTGCGCACCACGGCGAAACCCTCGCTAAAGGGGTGCGCCTCGAGAAAGGTGGCTGGAATGCGCAGGCGGCTGTCGGCATCGATGTAGCCCCAGCGGCCCTTCATCTCAAATGGCTCCAGCCCTTCGGCAAAAGGCTGCCGACCGGGCTCGGCCACCCGGCTGAGGATGGGCCGCAACAAAAACTCCCCTTTGGTATCAATAACGCCCAGGCGTTGGCCCTGTTTCACGAGCGCCCGGCCGTCTTCGCCAAAGGGCCAGGCGAAATCGAATTTTGGGGGTATGGCAAACTTGCCATCGGTGTTCACATACCCGCACTTTCCGTTTTCGTCGAACTGCACGGCCAGCCCCTGGCTGTACTGCAAACTGGAGGTCATCTCGTCGCGCAGCAGGCCGAAGGGGTTGTGTTCGATGGTGCGAAACGTGCCACTGGTGTCAATGTAGCCCAGGCTGCTGTCGCGCCGGGCGAGCGCGAGCGTGCCGGAGAACTCGTCGATCCAATCGAACGCGGGCTCTACGACCCACTCGCCATTACGGTCGACCAGGCCCCACTGGCCGTCTTTCGCCACGGGCACCAAAAAGCCCTCCGGTAGTTTGTAAGCAGAGGTGGTATCCGGCGATTCGCGTTCAATTTCGCGTACGGGTTGCGGTTCGGCCTCGTCGGTGTTGGTTTGGGCCGGCTGCTGGTTTTGTGGCGCCAAGCTGGCATGCGGGCGCTGTTCGGCACAGCCGACCACCCCCACGGCCAGGGCCAGGAGGCTGATTTGCCAACAGATATACACCTTAGAGTTCATGCACAGCAGCCCGAAACGGCTTCATAAACTACACATTTTCACATACCTGCGCAGCTTTATTCGACGCCAATCCGGTAATTTAACTTAAGCTTATTTTTAGAATGTATTGAAGATAGCCCCGCGACTTCATCATTCTCACACATCAACTGGGCGGGTTCGCTACACCAGCGCGCAAGTCGCGCAGCTCGCGCGCGGCTAGCAGCGGCCTCTTGTTTCAGCCAGGCCAGCTTAACGTCAGCTAGCGGCTCACGAGCCATTCCACGGCCTCGTCGTACTGCAGAAAAAAGCGTGCATCCAGCATGAAATCTGGCGGCACCGAGTCTACGATGAGCGTGGTGGCTGCTCGAGTATCGAAGTCTCGCGAGTGCACCAGCGCCACTTTTCGCAAGCCAAGGGCGTACATGGGCGGCACCAGGTGCTCATACATCCAGGATTGCAAGTCCAGTGAGCTGGAAATCAGGTCGCGCTGTATGAACAACATGCGGCGCGTGGGCTGGGTGCGATAGATACGCAAGACGTTCTCCAGACCAAACTTCATTTGCTCCACGGTCGGGTCGCCCTGCCAGTGCACCTCCCAGAAGTCACCCTGCGAAACGTAGCGCACACTCAGGAGCTGGTTGTCAGTTCCGAGTGGTGTCTGGCCCAGAGTCGTGCGTTTGTTTTTCACTTGCATGGCCCGGCAATTAGTTGCTTGAACGGCGGGAATGTCTAGAATAGCGTTTGAACTTTAAAGATTCAAGCTTTTTACGATCTATGAACAGCCGGAGCGTCGCATATCCATTCAATTTCGACAAACGCGCGTTTACGCTCGTTAAACGTCGATTTCGCCTGCTGCGGATTGCGACATGCGCGTAGCACAAAGTGCGCAATTTTGCAGCCGGCCTCAGTTTCCGGCGACGAAGTAGGCGGTGCTGAAGCTTAGGGCTGAAAAGCTGTACTCCAGCCTTTGGCGCCATTACCTGCGTTGATATCCCAGCAATTACGCCCTGCGTTGCTAACACACGAAAGCCTTTGTAACTTCGTTATGCATTCGATTTCCGGTCGGCATACACAGCTACTTTTTCATGCCTTGCGCACACGCAGGGCCAAGCGTCCCACCCGGAATCTCAAACAAAACAATAACAGCCCATGCGCCAGTTGCTACTTCTTCTTGCTGCTCTCGGTCTCGGTTTTGGTGTTGCCCACACCCAGACCATTGGCAACAAAGTGACCATCTCGGTTGAGAACTACCCGGCCGATACGATACTCATTGCTCACCACCTGGGCGAACAGCAGTACGTAGACGACACGCTGAACGTGAAAAATGGCAAGGCCGTGTGGGAGAACCCCGAGGGCAAAATCGGCGGGGTGTATCTGGTGGTTTTGCGCCCCAAGAACAACTACGTGGAGTTCATCCTGAACGAAGAGGAGTTCGAGCTGAGTTTCGACGCCAACGATGCCAACGCCACACTCAGCAGCAAGGGCAGCCGCGAGAACGAGGTCTTTTACGATTACATGGCCAAAGCCGCCGAAGTGGGCGCCGAAATCATGGAGAAGCGCAAGGCTTTTGACCCGCTCAACGAAAAGAAGCAGAAGAAAGAAGAGCTGACCCCCAAGGAGCAAAAGCAATACGACAAGCTGATCGAAGAGCTGCAGGCGCTGAACCAAAAGGTGACGGACTACCGATTGGATGTCGTCGAGAACTACAAAGACGAGCTCTTTGTGGGCCGCCTGCTGGGCATGATGAGCGAACCCGAACTGCCCGACGAACTGAAAGACGCCGATCGCCTGACGAAGTACACGTGGTACAAAAACAAATACATGAACGTGATCGATTTCAGCGATCCGCGCTTCTTGCGCACGCCTGTTTACCAGGGCCGGCTCGATCGCTTCTTCGACCAGGTCGTCGTGCAACACCCGGACTCGATTAACAAAGAGGCCGACAAGATCCTAAACGAGGCGAAAAAGGACAGCGCGATGTTCCAGTACAACCTCGTGAAGATTCTGAACAAGTACATCGAGTCGAACATCATGGGCATGGATGCGGTGTATATCCACCTGATTCAGAAGTACTACTCGCAGAAAGACCTGACGCACTGGGTCGAAGACGACAAGCGCGCCGAAATGATCGAGCGCGCCAACGCCATGGAGGGCACGCTGATTGGCAAAACCGCACCGGACTTCACGCTGGTGGGGGTCGATCGTCAGTTTTACACGCTCAGCAACATCGACGCCGACTACACGATCATGTTCATTTACGACCCCGGTTGTGGGCACTGCAAGAAATCTGCCCCGGGCATGGTAGAGGTTGCGAACAAATACAAAGACCTCGGTGTCGCGTTTGTGGCCGTCAGCGCCACCCCCGACCCCGAAAAGTGGGAGGAGTTCATCGAAAAGTACGAGTTCGAAGGCCACTACAACCTCACGAACCTCTACGGCCGGTCAGACTACAAAACGAAGTATGACCTGCAGTCGACGCCGCAGATTTTCGTGCTGGATGCCGACAAGACTATCATCGCCAAAAAGCTGAGCGCCGACCAGATCGACAGCTTCCTCGCCCGTAAAATGGGCCTCGAAGAATCGCCCAACGACCAAACCGACAGCGAGGCTGACAAAATTAAGCAGGACGGCCAGAGCCACAGTCCGCAAAACCACGAGTAAGCGCAGCAGCTTACCCTACCGCACGACATGTCCGTATCAACAGCAACCGCCGTGACCTACCCCGTCATGGAGCACTTCCACACGCTCCAGGGCGAGGGCTATTACACGGGCTGCGCGGCCTACTTCATTCGGCTGGGCGGCTGCGATGTGGGCTGCCACTGGTGCGATGTGAAAGAGAGCTGGCCCGTAGATGCGCACCCCCTGGTGCCCGTCAATGAGCTAGTGTCACAGATTGCCGACACGCCTGCCGAAATTGCCGTCATCACCGGCGGTGAGCCACTGATGCACGACCTGACGGCCCTCACCGATGCGCTGCACAGCGCCGGGCTACGCACGCATATCGAGACCTCCGGCACCCGCCCGCTCACCGGCGCGCTCGACTGGGTGACGTTTTCGCCAAAGAAGTTTAAAGCACCGCTCGATGCCTTCTACGCGGTGGCCGACGAGCTGAAGGTCATCGTCTACAACCGCCACGACCTGAAATGGGCTCAGGGCCACGCCGACAAGCTTCAAGCTGCCGGCAACACGTCTTGCCAGCTCCTACTGCAACCCGAGTGGGACACCCCCGAGGCCATGCAGTGGATCGTCGAGCACGTGAAGCGCCACCCGCAGTGGCGCATCAGCCTTCAGACGCATAAGTTTCTGGAGATACCTTAGAGCCTGTTGAAATTTAGCGACTAAGCCCTTTTCGGCGGTTTTGCGCGAATTTCTGCGTTGAGCAAAATGGCCTATACGAAGGCATATGTCCACTTCGCTCGCCTTGAAATTCATCCCAAACCCACTCGAAAATCATCTTTTCGCCAAATCTCAACAGGCTCTTAAGCAAAGACACTACCGCTACATTCTGAGCGCAGCGAAGAACCTACAATTGTCTGTGTAGCCGTAGGTTCTTCGCTGCGCTCAGAATGTAACAAAAGGGGCTATGCATTATTGCATAGCCCCTTTTTACAGTAAGTGAAGTAGCTGCTTATCAATCAATCGCCACCGGATCGGCCCAGCTGCGCATGTAGACTTTGCGGGGGTCGTCGAAGCCGTCAAGGGCGTTGAAGATTTGCGCCTGTTCGGGCAGCAGAATTTTCTGCATCAGCTCCAGGCGGTTGGGCTTCTTCTCACTGCCCTCGCCGAAAATGCGCTCGAAGGGCGGTTTGATTTCCGGGTACTCAACGATGCGGTACTCCTCGCCCACGCCGGCCTTTTTGGCGGCTTCGGCAATGGCCTCATCCAGACCACCGAACTCGTCGATGAGCTGCTTCTTTTTGGCGGCCATGCCCGTCCAGACCCGGCCCTGTGCTACTTCGTCTACCTGCGCGTTGGTTTTGTAAGCCTCGCGCGATTCATTCACGACGCTCAGGAAGTCCTGGTACACCTCTTCCACGCCGCGCTGGATTTTCTCCTTCTCTTTCTCGGTCATTTGGCGCGTTGGGTTGGCGATGTCAGCGTATTTGGTCTCGTAAGAGTATACGACATCGGTTTGCACCGCCAGCTCTTTGTTCAGGAACTCCTGGACGTTGAACAGAATGCCAATCACACCAATCGAGCCGGTGATGGTGGTCTCTTCAGCGAAAATCTTGTCGCAACCCGCTGCAATGTAGTAGCCACCACTCGCCGCAACGTCGCCCATAGAAGCGATAACGGGCTTTTTCTTGGCGGTCAGCTTCAGCTCGTTGTAAATGTTGTCGGACGCCAGGGCCGAGCCGCCGCCGCTGTTCACGCGCAGCACCACGGCTTTGATGTCGTCGTCTTCGCGCGCTTTGCGAATCTCTTTGATGGTCGTGCGGTCGCCGATGGTCTCTAAATTGCCGTCGCCGTACTGAATGCCACCAACGGCGTAAATGACAGCGATTTTGTTGTCTTCGAGGCTGCCCTCCATCTGGTCGGCGTAGTCCATGATGCCCACGGCGAGGATGTCTTCCTCCTTGTCGATTTTCAGCTTCGTGCGCAGCTTATCGCGCATTTCGGCGCGGTACATCAGCTTGTCGACGAGCTTGGCGTTCAGGGCATCTTCGGGGAGTACGATGTCGCCGCGTTCGGCGTACATCATCAGCGAGTCTTTGTTGATGCCGCGGCTCTTGGCGATGTCGGTATTCATCGTTTTCCAGAGGTCGTTCAGATACGCCTTGATTTGATTGCGGTTAAACTCGCTGAGCTCGCGGTTGGTGATGTTTTCGGCGGCCGACTTGTACTTGCCGACTTTGAACACCATGGGCTTGAGGCCCCATTTGTCCAGAAACCCACGCAACATCGGTTGCACACTGGCCATGCCGTTCCATTCGAGCATACCGCCGGGGTTCATGTACACGCCGTCGGCCACCGAGGCGAGCCAGAGGGCTTTTTCGCTGTAAAAATCGCCGTAAGCGTAGATAAACTTGCCGCTCTCTTTGAAGTCCACCAACTCGCGACGCAGCGACTCGAAACTGGCAAAACCGCCGGTTACGGTGCCCACGTCGAGGTAGATGCCTTTGATGCGCTCGTCGTCTTTAGCTTTCTGAATGGCGCGGCGCATTTGCTGCAAGCCGAGCAGGTTGGGCGTTTCGCCCATCAGCGAGGCGAAGGGGTCTTCAACCGCTCGCTCTTGAATTTGGCCATACAGGCGGATATGCAGCACGGAGTTGTCTTTGATGTCCACTTTCTTGTCTTCAGACAGGCTGCTGAGGGATGCGCTGATGATGCCGATGACAATCAGCAGCACAATAACGCCGCCGATGATCACGGCGATCGTGGAGGCGAGTAGTTGTTTTAGAAACGCTTTCATAACTACGACTAAAGGTTAGGGTATCTATTCGTTTATTGGTTGGAGGAAGGCGGTTGCCAGTTGGGCCAACTCTAGCAGCGCGCAACTGTCAATGTGTGTTTGCGCTGATTCGTGGCTTCCCTCAAATGTACACATACGACACGAATTGCCCCACCAATGGTGCCCACGTCCATTGAATTATAACGCGTTTTGTCAGCTTTTAAAGGTTTTTAAGAAGCAGCAGCCGCTGAGCGGGACTTTACCCGCTTAAACATGCCCCAAAGGTGTTATTTATGCGTAGACGACGAGGTTGTAGATCACAAACAAGATGCCCAAGACACCCATTGCTATGGCTACATACGATAGAACGGGACTCTTGTCAGCGGACTTTCGCTTTTTGAGGTCCACAAAACCAATGATGACACTGATGATCGGCAGCACCATTGAGATAATCACTACAGCGGCATTGGCAGCAGGGTCTGCAATTAATATAATGCCACTGAGTCCCAAATAAGAAATTAGTGCTAGGAGGATAGCAAGGATAGCCATAGAGTTTTTTATTTAGCTCAATTAATGGAATTCCAATTAAGTAAAATTTAAGTACGCCTGCAAATGCGCGTGTGGTCTAGCCCACTTGCTCATAGTAATTGTGGCTAAACACATCGCCCGCCACCAGCGCATGAATCAGGAACGCCATGGCCGCCACGCCTACGATGATCGCAAAGCGCACGAAGGCCAGCTGCTTGCGCATATCGTGTAGGTCGCTGGGGTCGGTGGTGTTGGCTTCGAAGCGCTTCATTAAACGTTGCCCCATAAACCACGAGATGCCGGCCAGCACGAGGCTGTCGATGGCTAGAATAAAACCAATGAGGGGCAGCACGGCTTTCACTTCGGGGTCGGCGACCTCGATGACACCGCTCAGGCAGAGCATGCCGGCCAGGCCTTGCACAATACCCAGCACACTGAGCGAACGAACGATACGGAATTGGACGGTGGCGGCGCTTGGCATAGGTCGTGAGTTTGAGAACATGCTTACGGTAAATATACAGCCTTTTCGAATTTTCAGCGCCAGTCTAAAACCGGGCTTTGGCCTCTGCCGAGCGCAGCGACTGGTACATCTTGCATTCTGACCGCCAGCCCTTGCGGTGTTCCAGGCCCACATCTGTGAAGGCCTTCGGTAGTAAGCCGGCGTCCAGCAGGATGAGCCCCTCGGCCAGCTGGGCATAGTTGTAGGCCCGGTCGAGTTCGAGCACCCAATCGGTGCGGCGCTGGGGCCAGGCGCTGTTGAAGACCTCTGGTTTAATGTTCGCCTCCAACCGTAGCAGGGCCTCGGCTTTGCTGCGCAGGCCGCGGTCG
>CAZTEZ010000103.1:8950-10001 GCA_964611815.1 uncultured Bacteroidia bacterium
GCTATCAACCCACGCAAAGCGCTCGGTTTTCCAGCGCTCCTCGAAGCTCTTCCAGTCCAGATGACTTTCCAGCCGGGTGAGCAATGCGCCGAACTTCGCCTCGTATCGGGCGTCTTCTTGCACAGTCGTGTCTGGCGGGGTCATGGTTTTCAGTGTGGAGTCTACCTCCGCTTTTGTCATCGTGCTGCCATCAGCGCGCTGTTTCTGCACATCCGGGTTGCCACAACTGGCTAGCAAGAGCACAACCAGCAGAAGGCAGATTTTCGATTGCATTTGACGCTTGAATGTAAAGAGATTATTAAATGCCAGCTTAGAGCCTGTTGAAATTTAGCGATTATGCCCTTTTCGGATGTCTTCGGCGAATTTCGGCGTTAAACAAAAAGGCCTACGAAGGCATATGTCCATTTTGTTCGCCTTGAAATTCATCCAAATCCATCTCCAAAATCATCATTTCGCCAAATCCCAACAGGCTCTTAGTTCTCGATCAACCGCAGATTCGCCAGCCAGTCGTCGCGATAATCCGCCCAGCCTTCGCTGAACTGCTCGTCGCGTGTGCGCTGCTCCAGCTCCAGCACTTTGCTCGACAGGGTTTTGAAACTGTTGGCGTGTTTAACCACGCCTTCGCGCCACGATGACTCGCGCTGCTGCCAGTAGGTTTGCATCGCGTCGCTGTTCAGCGCATCAACCAGCTCGAACAGCAGGGCTTTCTTCTCTTCGAGCGTCTTCATCTGGTGCATCTCGTCCACCCAGGCCCTGCGCCGATTGCGCCAGGCGTCGTCGGTGGCGCTCCACTTTAAGTTGGCCTCCAGCTCCACGAGCGCCCGCCCGAAGGTGTAGCGGCCGGCGGGGTTGTCCGGGAAATAGTCTTTCTTTTCGGGGTTCACGGGCGCTTGCTTTGGCTTATTTGCCGCGTTCATTCGCTTTTTCAGGTCCGAGAGCTCCTTTCCCGGCCCAGTTTCTCGTTCTGCTTTCAGCTTCTTGTTCAGTTTGTACGACACTTTGTAATGCCCCCCAAAATTTAGACAGCCCCATAAGAAAACCTGAGAACGAA
>CAZTEZ010000104.1:0-9983 GCA_964611815.1 uncultured Bacteroidia bacterium
ACATTAACAACACGCGTGCACTGCTTCACAACGGTGGTGATATGTGGTGGGACCTGCTATCGAACCCCCGCTACGAGATCCCCAAGGTGGACAATCCCGCAGAGGCCAAACACTCGATGTTTGCCAGCTCGCTCTGGATTGGCGGCTTCGATGGCTCCGGTCAGCTGCGTATCGCAGCTCAGACGTACCGCCAAAGCGGTAACGACTTCTTCCCCGGCCCCGTTCGTATCGACGGAACGGCCAGTGTTGAGCGTGAAATCTGCCAGGAGTGGGATAAGCACTTTAACATCACCCGCGCAGAAATCGATGCTTTCATCGCCGCTTATGATGCCGACCCCGCCAATGTTGACCTTGCGCAGTTCCCGAACGTGCGCGACTGGCCTGGCACGTATGATAACCCCGAGTTTGCCAAAAACCTGGCTCCCTACGTCGATGTCGATAACAACGGTGAGTACAACCCCTCTGGTGGCGACTACCCTGATATTGTGGGCGACCAGGCGATTTGGTGGATCATCAACGACAAGGGTGACATTCACACGGAAACCAACGGTGAGCAAATCGGTGTCGAGATTCAGATGTTAGCTTTTGCTTTCGCAACTTCTGACGCGGTGAACAACATGACCTTTTATAAGGAGCTAGTCATCAACCGCTCGACGAACGTCCTGAACGACTGCTACATTGGCCAGTGGGTGGATGCCGACTTGGGCTTCTTTGCGGATGACTACGTTGGTTGCGATACGGTTCGTGGTCTCGGCTTCTGCTACAACGGTGATAATCTTGACGATGAGCCCACCGGTTACGGTAGCAACCCGCCAGCCATTGGTGTGGACTTCTTCCAGGGCCCCTTTGCTGACGCTGAAGATGGCGTAGACAATGACAAGGACGGCGAAGTGGATGAAGTAGATTCGCTAGGCAACCCCGAGCGGATTAGCATGGCCAAATTCATTTACTACAATAACGACTTCTCGGTTCGTGGTAACCCCGCCACCGCCCAGCACTTCTACGGCTACCTGTCTGGTTTCTGGCGGAACGGCGCGGCCATTGTGGACGACCGTACTGGCAACGGTAACGGCTTCCCCGATCCGGGTGAGTCTGCCGAACCTACGGACTACATGTTCCCGGATTTCCCGGGTGCCGGTTGCGGAACATCTTCTTGTAATGCGGCATCCTATCAACCGGCCGCTGTTGCTTGGGATGAAAAATGCCTTGGTACGCAGCCTTTCGACCGCCGATTTGTGCAGTCAGCTGGTCCCTTCACACTGCAGCCCGGTGCTCAGAACGAGATCGTTGTAGGTGTCGTGTGGGCGCGTGACTTAAACGCTGGTGACGAAATTGGTTCGCTTTGCCAACTGCTGCAAGCGGATGACATTGCGCAGTCGCTCTTCGACAACAACTTCCAGATTCTCTCTGGCCCCGATGCGCCAGACATTACCCCGCATGAGTATGACCGCGAAATCGTGCTGACCTGGGACAATGTTGGTGGCAACAACGAACTTGAAAACTACGCACAGGCCGACCCGGTATTGGCTGCCGTCGATAGCATTGACCCCTTCTATCGCTTCGAAGGCTACATCGTGTATCAGCTTCGCGATGGTACGGTTTCCTCAGCTGAGCTGGAGAACACCACTGTTTCGCGCCCGATTGCTACCTACGATATCGAGAACGGTGTCACGACCATCATCAACCGCGAGACTCAGCGTCTCCCGGGCTTCGATGACGAGGTGATCACCGACGTCGTTAAAGTTGAGGGTAACGATGAAGGCTTGCGCCACTCGATTCGTATTCAAGAAGATGCATTTGACGACGGCGCGGACTCTCGCTTGGTGAACTACCGCGATTACTATTTCGCTGTTGTCGCCTATGCTTACAATGGTTCGCCTGGTGTCAACCGTCGCTTCATCCGTGGCAATGGCAACTTCCAGCGAATCGTCGCCACCCCTCACAAGACGCAGTTCGAGAACCTTGGTCTGCAATTGAACTCAGAATATGGCGATGGTCCGATTGTTACCAAGCTCACTGGCTTGGGTAATGGTGGCGAGTTTGTCGGTCTGCGTGATGGCCTGGAAGATGAGATTCTTCAGAATGGCCAACAGCAGATTGAATACGCCCCGGGCGAGTCGCCCATCAACCTGCGCATCGTGAATCCGAAAGAGGTTCAGAGCATGCAGTACCGTGTTGACATCACGCGTGATAAGGAAATCGAGACGCGCGTGATCAATAACGAAGATGGTACGACTGATACCATCGAAATCTACACTGACTGGGAATTGTGGCAAGCTGACCCCAGCAACCCGCAGGCTAACGTCGGTGACGAGCCGATCTTCCAGTCACGCTGGACCATCGTGAAGAAGTTCTTCCCGAACAACAACACAACTACGATCGACACCCTACCCAAACCGCTGGAAGCTACTGAGCGTTACATAGATGGTCACGGTTTCGTGGTCTCGATTGCTGACGTTGCCGAGCCGGGTACGCAGGCTGTTGTGAACACAGACAACGGTGTGATTGGCGCCGAAATCGAATACGATGACCCCTCCAAGCCGTGGTTAAGTGCACTGCCGGATATCGATGGCTTTGACCTGTACAACTGGATTCGAAGTGGTCCTGCGGCCACGACCTGCTCTGGTGGCGGTAGCCTGGTGGAAGGCGAATGTATCGGTGGTACCGATGAGCCGGATCCCGACTATCGCATTTGGGTCAACGAAGAAACCTATCAGGCTTTCAATTCCTACGACCCCGAACAGAATTTCGAGACCCTGCTGAACGGTACTTGGGCGCCCTATATTTTGACGGCGCACTTCCACACCATCAAGGACATCATCGGCCCCCGCATGAAAATCACGCGCGATGACTTGAGTTCGCCCAACGCAAGCGCCAGCATCGAAAACTTCCTGCCGCTGCCTGATCTGCCGAGCGTCAACATCGTGATTACGAGCGACCCCTCGAAGTGGTCACGTTGCCTCGTGGTCGAGACTTCCCCTTCCAAGACGCTGTCTACTGGCGCCTTCCCGATGGCCCCCCGTTGGTCGTTGAACAAAGAGCGTAACGGTGACAACTGCGAATTGTCTGAAGTGGGTGGAACACTCGACCCTAACGGCCCGCGCCTTGGCCAGCCCTATGGCTTCAGTTACTTCCCCGGTTACGCCGTGGATGTTGACCGCGGTGTCCGTCTGAATCTCTTCTTCGGTGAGAGCAGTTGGCACCAATCGCAACAGGGCAACGACATGCTTTGGAACCCGACAGCCGCAACCGGTGAAGACGGTCGCGCAGTTGGCGGACGCCACTACATCTACGTAACCAACCAGCCCTACGACGGCTGTGAAAATTTGGGACAGACCCGTGTTAAGAATTTGAATGTCTTTGCCGAGTCGATTAACTCTGCGGCAACTGCCTACGAATTCATTGATGACGGTGGCGATACGATTTCTCTGGTCGATATTTACGAGCACGTGGCTTGGACGACCATTCCGCTGCTCACTGATGCAGCTTACGAGTTCGATGACTACTGTGGCATCCCGACAGATGTCACGATTAAGCTGCGCGTCAACGAAAGCTTCAAGGAAGATGAGGGTGGCGAAACACCACGCTTCTACTTCGACATGGGTCCGTATGCAGCAGTTACCGGCTCTACTGCCGATGCTGAAGAGGCCGTGGATGACCTCATCAATATCGTACCGAACCCCTTCTATGGCCGCTCTGGCACTGGTCGAGGGACGTACGAGCTGTCACAGCTGGACAGCCGGGTGAAGATTACGAACCTGCCACAAGAGGCTGACATTCGTATCTACACGCTCAATGGCCAGCTTGTGCGCACATTCCGCAAGCAGTCCGACGCTCCTGACCAGGAGTGGGACCTGAAGAATGATTCCGGTGTACCCATCGCGAGTGGTATGTATATCATCCACATCGATGCTGGTGACTATGGCGAGAAGGTCCTGAAGTTCCTCGCAATCATGCCCGAACTTGACCTGAATGCCTACTAATCGTAAAGCGCTCAGCATAAGCACTTCTATCATGCGACAATTCACGCTCTTTCTGATCGCACTCACGCTCAGCCTTCCGGCGTTTGCCGGCAACCCCGAACGGACGGCGCAAAACGGTGGTAACCAGTTATTGGTGAACCCGTTTGCGCGCTCCTCTGGCATGGCTGGGCTGGATGCTTCCATCTCTGAAGGCATTGAATCTTACATCGTTAACCCTGCTGGTGTAGCCCATAACGAAGGGACTGAGATCCTGTTTGCGCACACCCGCTGGTTGGTAGGTTCCGACATTGCGGTTAACGCAGCCGGTTTCTCGCAGAAGCTGGGAGAAAATGGCGGTACGATCGGTATCGGCATCGTTGCTTTCGATTTCGGTGAGATTCAACGCACGACGATCGACAACCCTGACGGCGGCCTCGGCACTTTCTCACCCACGTTCGCCAACTTGGGGGTCACTTACGGCAAGGAGATGGTCGAGGACCGCATTTTTGTCGGCGTTACTTTTAAGCTCATTACCGAGTCGGTGTCTGACGCAACTGCGTTGGGTGCGGCTTTCGATGCGGGCGTGCAATACCGTGATCGTTCTGGCAAGTTCAAGATCGGTGTCGCTCTGCGGAACATTGGACCCACCATGCGTTACTCCGGCGATGGCCTAGCAACACGGGCCCGTTTGGGTGGTTCTTCGGCTGGTTTCGATAACGCCGTGAGCATCAACGCTGATGACTTCGAGCTACCTTC
This sequence comes from uncultured Bacteroidia bacterium, assembly GCA_964611815.1. GTDB lineage: Bacteria > Bacteroidota > Bacteroidia > J057 > CAZTEZ01 > CAZTEZ01. The sequence continues at coordinate 4,719 of CAZTEZ010000104.1, forward strand.
TACGCTGACGATCAGTACAGCCTATGACATAGAGCTCGGCGCCCAAGGCGATAGTATTCCTGCCCAGTATCGCATCACACCCGTTGCCACATTCGTATCGAATGCATTCGGTCGCGACCAAATCGGTGGTGGAGTGGAGTTTGGTTATAAGGACTTCGTTTCCCTGCGTGTGGCGCACTTTTTCGAAACAGACATCTTCGATGAAGAGTTGATCCCGAATGTACAGACGGGTCTCGCGGCCGGTGCTTCCTTCCTGTTCCCACTTGGCCGTAATTCGGATACGAAAATTGGTGTTGATTACAGCTATCGCCATACCTATCTGTTTAACGGCATTCATACCGTTGGCGTGAGGCTTAACCTCTAAAAGTTAATGCCTGAGCCAATTGCGCGTTAACTGAAAATTCACGAACTTAACGGTAAGTTAATATGACTGTTCCCGCCAGCGGGAACAGTCTTTTTTTGCGGCTTGGGCCTTCGTCCCAGCCGCTGTTCCATTCACTAAACATCGATTAACCACCATGGCTGACGTTTCTTATTACACGCAGGAAGGTTACGATAAAATGAAAGCTGAGTTGCACGAGCTGAAGACGAAAGGCCGTGCGGAAGTGGCTCAGGATATCGCAGAGGCCCGTGAAAAGGGCGACTTGAAAGAGAATGCCGAGTATGATGCGGCAAAGGACGCACAGGGCAAGCTTGAGGCGCGGATCGCCAAGCTGGAGCAGGAACTTGGCAGGGCGCGCATTGTGGACGAAAGTCAGATCGATGATAGCAAGGCGTTCATCCTTTCGACCGTTAAGGTGCGCAACAAAAAGATGAAGCGTGACTTTTCTTACACGCTTGTTTCGGCTAAGGAGGCCAACATCAAAGAGGGTAAGATTTCTGTTGAATCTCCCATTGGCAAGGCACTTTTGGGCAAAGAAAAGGGCGAAACTGTCGTTGCGAAAGTCCCGGCGGGTGACATAGAGCTGGAAATTTTGGATATTAGCCGTTAAACATTCCCGCAATGGCTTCTATCTTCACTCAAATTGTCAATGGCGAAATTCCGGCCCACAAAGTGGCCGAGACGCGCGATTTCCTCGCTTTTTTGGATGTTCGTCCGGTTTCTCCGGGGCACACGCTCGTGATCCCTAAGCAGGAGATCGATTACTTCCTGGACCTCGACGACGAAACCTACATCGGCCTGAACCTCTTCGCACGCGAAGTGGCGAATCTGCTGCAACAAGCTTACCCTGATAAACGGGTCGCGACCGCTATTATCGGTCTGGAAGTCCCACATGCGCACATGCACCTGATTCCGATCAACTCGATGGCCGACATGGATTTCTCGAAGGCACAGGAAGCTGATCAAGACGCCCTGAAAGCTGAGCTTGAAAAGATTCGCTCCCAGCGGTAGTCGCGTATCTTACGGCCGGAATTGCTCGAAGAACTCCAGCACCGGCTCTACTTCCGAATCCCAGTATTTGTAGTCGTGCTTATGGCCCTCGGCAAGGTGCAATTTGCACTTTGACCAGATCGGCTGGTCTTTCAGCGCAGCAGCGAAACTCTTGCTTTGCTTGAGCGGGACGATGATGTCAGCCGTCCCGTGGCCGATATAGGTGGGCACTTTATATTCCCCTTTCTGTGCGCGCAAGGTGATGTTATGCGAACCATTCCAGCGCTCAGGGAAGTCCTGTTGGCTGCCGTACATCTGATTCATCAGCTTTTCCTCGGGCTCCAAATTGGGGTCGAAATCGCCGCTGAGTGTCGCTGCAGCGCTATATAGCTCTGGACTTTCCAGTGCAAGCATTGCAGCCCCACGACCACCTGTGCTGAGACCCATCAAAAAGTTGGGCTGGCCGGGTTTAAGGATGCCGAAATCGTTTTGAAGTTTGCCCACGACCGCTTTCTGAAACCAGCCTCGCAAAGGGTAATTCTTGAAAAACGCCTGGGTCTCAGGGTAGTACTGATCAGCGTAGATACTTTGCCCCATTTCTGGTAGCACGAGGATGTAGCCTTTCGCCAGCGCCTTTTCACATACACTGCTGTTTTCGCACCAGTGCGTGCGCGAGTAGTTCCAGCCCGGTAGCAGTACGAGTGTTGCCGTGGGCTCGCTCTTGGGATAGCGCAGCTCGAGTTTGTGGCCACTGATCGTCAGTACGGTGTCCGTGTGGCGGGGCAGGGTCTGAGTTTCGGGGGCGCTCATGCTCGTATCAACAGAGGGTGTGGCGGTCGAATCGGGCTCAGGTGCCACATAGGGCGTTGCAGGCTGACCAGCTAACAGGCTGATCAGCAGCATGATAGTGAGTACACCCATAATCCCGTAGATCCAGAGCCAAATGCGGCCACCCATAAGTATGTGTTAACGCAGGTGCTTGGAAAGAAAACCGTAGAAACGCGCTTCGGTAAGCTGGTCTTGCAGCCGACGCGCCTGAGCCTCAGAGCTATACGCCCCGACGACGACTTTGTACAGCACGCCGTTGCCCGAGCGAATCACCTGAATGTACGCGTCTTCGAAGCCGCGGTTGCTGAGCTCGCGCACCTTGCGCTGGGCATTTTCTTTTGCGCCGAAAGCCCCCACCTGGATGGTGTAGCCGTTCGGAAAGCGCTGATTGCCAGCAGCATCGAAGGTGCCACCGACCGACCAGGCCGGCAAACGCTCGCGCTTGGCGTTGTCTGCTGGCTCCACGTTGTCGGCTTTATCATCTCGGTAAACGAAAGCGGGTTCGTCTTCCTCAACGGCACCGTCGCCTTCTTCGAATTGGGCACCCTTCTGGACATCGCTTTCATTCCGGGTATCGTCTGCGTCGTCGTCCATATCATCCTCAGGCAGAACAACCTCGTTGCGGTTATCGTCGCCGCGGTCTTCACGTACAGTGCTTTCCGGCAGGCCTTGCGGAGTGGTTGAACCGTCTCCTTCTTCGATCACCTCGATCTTCACGGGTGCGATGCCAGCACGCAGCATGTCCAACTCAGTGGCAGCCGCGAGCGAGACGTCGATGATACGACGCGGCACATAGGGTCCGCGGTCGTTGATGCGCACCACAACGCTCTTGCTATTCGCCAGATTCGTGACCTTCACCTTCGTGCCGAAGGGGAGCTTCTTGTGGGAAGCGGTCAGCATGTTTTTGTTGTAGCGTTCGCCACTGGCGGTCGGGCGCCCGTGGAACTGCGAGGCGTAGTACGAGGCCTCGCCTTTTTGTACGAACCCAACTTGCGCGCATAGCCCCAGGGAGCTGAGCATAAGCGCACTAAATACGATTGCAAATAGATACTGTCGCATAACCGGTAGCTTCTGTCCGAACACTAAATACGGCAAAAGCGGGTGCGTGTTGTGAGGAGGAACTGAAAACTAATGGGCAAACCCGTGGAAGGTTTGCCCATGCAGTGTGTATAACGAATTTACACGCTTTTGCGCGTGCAGTCAATTCGCGTGCAGCAAAATTGCCACAAGACGAACTGCGATTAGCCTTTGGCTTCCAGCTTAAAGCCGACTTTCGTGTAGCGCTTGTTCACGAAACTCTGGTCTGCAAACGACGCGTTGCCAGCCGGGTTGCCACCCGTGCCGTGGAAGTCGCTGAAGCCGGCGTTTTGGTTCACGTGAACCTGGCCATCCAGGTTAAACGCGACGGGAACATGCGCCTCGGCCATTTTCAAGGCGATTTTCTGGCGGGTGTTCGGGTCCGTGGAGTAAGCCGCGCAAGACAGTGCACCCTGCGTTTTCGCCAAATCATAAGCCAGCGAGAGCGACTCGTCAGTGTCTTTCGTCGGGATGACGAACAGAATGGGGCCGAACATTTCCTGCTGCGAGAGTTGACGCTGTGCAGCAGAGACCTCCAGAATCATCGGGGAAGCTGTGCGCGCCTTCGGAAAGTCAGGGTTCTGAATCTCGAAGGGTTCCAGCAAAACTTTGGCACCCAGGTCTTTCGCTTTGTTTTGGCGCTCGACCGTATCGTCGCGCTGCACCGCACCGGCGATGGCGGGGCCGGCTTTCTCATGACCGGCCAGGCCTTTCACAGCACCTGCGAGGGCTTCCACGACTTGGTCGTAGGGCAAGTGGCCGTCGGCAGTTTGGATGCCACCTTCGGGAATGAAGAAGTTCTGCGGTGCCGTGCACATCTGCCCGCTGTAGAGCGTGACCGAGAACGCGAGGTTCTTCACGACAGACTTCAGTTCGTGCACGCTGTCGATGATGACGCTGTTCACACCCGACTTTTCGGTGAAGGTCGTTTTGCCAGGCAGGTTTTCAACGAAATCGCCGAAGAGAGAGCCGCCGGTGAAATCGATGAGTTTCACATCTTCGTGCTCGGCCAGTTCTTTGGTGATCGGCTTTTCGAGTGTGTCGGGGGCTAGCAGGATGGTGTTGGGGTCCAGGCCGGCTTGATCCAGCACCTGTTGCAATTCGGCGACCACTACGGCAATGGGGTAAATCGACATCGGGTGCGGCTTCACGATGACGCTGTTGCCAGTGATGAGGCCCGCGAAAATGCCAGGTACGGAATTCCAGACCGGGAAAGTCGCGCAGCCGATCACGAGGTTCAACCCGTGCGGTACGTTCACGAATTCCTTCTCGATCTTCGCGTCAAACTTGCCCATGGGCTTCGTCCAAGTGACTTTTTCGGGGAAGCGCGTCTGCTCGGCATAGCCGATGGCCACGGCCTCAAGCGCGCGGTCGGCAGCGTGGGGGCCACTCGCCTGGAAGCTCATCATGTACGCTTGGCCGGTGGTGTGCATGGTGCTGTACGCAATCTCGTTGAACACGGGCTTCAATCGCTCGATGGCCTCCACCAGAATGCCCGCGCGGGTGTTCAGATCGACCGTTTTCCACTGCGCAAAGGCGGTGTTCGACTTGTCGATGATCGTCTGCACATCCTTGAAAGTGGGGTAGCTGATGTTGAGGTCTTCGCGGGTGTAGGGCGAGTTTTCGTCGGCTTTGAGCCAATCGTCGCTGTCCTGTTTCAGGCGCTCGAACTTTTGCCCGTGTTGCTTTTTGAAGCGGTCGAGACAAGCGTCGTGGTCCTCTTTGGAGTAAGCCTTGGGGATTTCGGGGTAAGGCGTGTAGTAAATGCGCTTGTTGTAAGCGTCAATGGCGTTGTCGAGCAGCTCTTTGTGCTTCTGAAAGAGCATGCGGGCTTGCGACTTCACATCTGCAGATTGCGTTAAACTCATACTGAACGTTCGTTAGTGTATTGGGGATTGAGGGTTGTTGTGTTTTGTTAAAATCGAGAGGTCTCAGAGCTTCTCCTGCATGGTGCTGAGCTCGTTGTTGAGCAGCTCGCGGGCGCGGTG